>JBOFSC010000521.1:0-5018 GCA_051651345.1 Enterobacteriaceae bacterium | reverse complement strand
AATTAATCACAGCGTCTGCCAGAGCCAGCTGGTCATTGCCAAAGGAAAGCAACTCATCAAACCGGCTGTCATCCCCTGCAGCAACAGTCCCCGCAGTGGTTCCAACATCCCTTTTAGCCGCTTCTCCCAAACGAACATTTTTAAGAACAGAGAAATTAACCCATAGACGCATTAATGATCACTCATCTAAAAGGCTTATCTCCCTCCTTTTTTCCTGTTAGAGATCGCTATCCCTTCCTCCCTTCCCAACCATTACCATCTCCCCGACAACAACCGATATGGATAACTGACTGACAAGGAAGTTGTGGCCGACATACGCCTTACCCCCGCCGTTTTCCTCATTGCCACGTTACATTTGAATACCCATGTAAACTATATTGATAATTTATAACCGTATGTAACAAAATTCCGCTAATATTGTTATATAGCAAGATCATACACTGGCTATATATCATTTCTCTCTACACGGTGGGGTGAGTATGGAATCTTTCTATCAGGTTATGCGAAGGCATGGGGTGACACGGAGAAGCTTGCTTAAGTTTTGTAGCCTTACTGCCACCTCTCTTGGCTTGAGTAGTGCCATAGTGCCCCGGATGGTACATGCAATGGAAACTAAACCGCGAACGCCGGTTATCTGGCTACACGGATTAGAGTGCACCTGTTGTACAGAATCTTTTATCCGTTCCGCTCATCCTCTGGCAAAAGATGTCATCCTGTCTCTGATTTCCCTCGATTACGACGATACCATTATGGCCGCCGCAGGGGATCAGGCCGAGCAGGCGCTGGCTGATGTGATGCGTGAGTATAAAGGCAATTATATTGTGGCGGTGGAAGGCAATGCCCCACTCAATGAAGAGGGGATGTTCTGTTTTCTCGGCGGTGAGCCATTTGTTGAGAAATTAAAACGCGTCTGTGCCGATGCTAAAGCGGTTATCGCCTGGGGGGCCTGCGCCTCATGGGGATGTGTGCAGGCTGCGCGGCCTAACCCAACTCAAGCCACGCCGGTGCATAAACTGATCACGGATAAGCCCGTGATCAAAGTCCCCGGTTGTCCACCGATTCCCGAGGTGATGTCCGCAGTGATTGCCTATATGTTGACCTTCGATCAGATTCCACCGCTGGATCGTCTGGGACGCCCCAAAATGTTCTATGGCCAACGCATCCATGACAAATGTTATCGACGCGCGCATTTCGATGCCGGACAGTTTGTCGAATCCTGGGATGATGAAGGTGCCCGTAAAGGCTACTGTCTGTACAAAATGGGCTGTAAGGGACCAACTACCTATAATGCCTGCTCGTCAATACGCTGGAACGATGGTGTCTCCTTCCCCATCCAGTCAGGGCATGGTTGTCTGGGGTGCTCTGAAGAGGGATTCTGGGATTACGGCTCCTTTTACAGTCGGGCCACAGGAGTGCCGCAAACCGGTATTGAAGCCACCGCAGATGAGATAGGTCTTGCTGCTGTAGGCGTGGCGGGTGTAGCGGTAGTGGCACATGCGGCGATCAGCGCCATTAAACGCGCCCGTCATGATGATGGCGATCACTCGCATAATCCGCCCCATCCGCCGACAGACAAGAGAGAGGAGCGCTAATGATGACCAGGCAAACTCAGGGATTTACCCTGGATAATAGTGGGCGTCGTATTGTGGTTGATCCGGTGACGCGTATTGAAGGACATATGCGCTGCGAAGTGAATATTGATAGCAATAACGTTATTACCAATGCTATCTCCTCGGGAACGATGTGGCGCGGGCTGGAAGTGATCCTCAAAGGGCGCGATCCCCGTGATGCATGGGCTTTTACGGAAAGAATCTGTGGTGTTTGCACCGGCACCCATGCTCTGGCCTCCGTCAGGGCGGTGGAAAATGCCCTGGCTATCGATATTCCCGATAATGCCAACTGTATTCGCAATATTATGCAGTCCACGCTCTATGTGCATGACCATCTGGTCCACTTCTATCATTTACATGCGTTGGATTGGGTGGATGTGGTGTCTGCGCTGAAAGCCGATGCACGTCAAACTTCTGCCATTGCCCAGTCACTTTCCGACTGGCCGCTCTCTTCCCCTGGTTATTTCCGGGATCTGCAGGCGCGCCTGAAATTGTTTGTCGAATCGGGTCAACTGGGACCTTTTCGTAATGGCTACTGGGGACATCCGGCGATGAAGTTGCCGCCAGAGGTGAATTTACTGGCAGTGGCCCACTATCTTGAGGCGCTCGATTTTCAGAAGGAGATCGTCAAGATCCATACCATTTTTGGTGGTAAAAATCCCCATCCTAACTGGCTGGTGGGGGGCGTTCCCTGCGCGATTAATGTGAATGAAACCGGTGCCGTTGGCGCGATCAATATGGAGCGGCTCGAGCTGGTGGCTTCTATTATTGCCCGGGCGCGTCAGTTCTGCGCTCAGGTCTATTTACCGGATGTGCTGGCCATTGCCAGTTATTATAAAGATTGGGCCAAAATAGGGGGCGGCCTGGCCGATATGAATGTGCTCTCCTATGGAGAATTTCCGGATAATGCCAATGACTATTCCGCCAGTAATCTGTTGTTACCCAGAGGGGCGGTGATTAATGGTCGCTTCGATGAAATTCATCCGGTGGATTTAACGGCGGCAGATGAAATTCAGGAGTTTGTCACCCACTCCTGGTATAGCTACGGCAATCACGGCAACGACAGAGGTCTGCACCCCTGGGATGGCGTGACAGAGCCGCAGTTCGAAATGGGACCCAACTTTAAAGGCAGTAAAACCCGGGTTGAGCAGATAGATGAATCGGCGAAATACTCCTGGATAAAATCGCCGCGCTGGAAAGGTCATCCCATGGAGGTCGGGCCCCTTGCCCGTTATCTGATTGGCTATCACCAGAATAAACCCGAGTTTAAAGAGCCGGTGGATAAACTGCTCAGCGTGCTGAAATTGCCGAAAGAGGCGCTGTTTTCTACCCTGGGGAGAACGGCGGCCAGGGCGTTAGAGGCTGTGTGGGCCGGAGAAAAATTGCAATACTTCTTTAATCGTTTAATGCGCAACCTGCAAACAGGGGAAACCGCCACGGCGAACACTGCACTTTGGCAGCCCTCCACCTGGCCGGAAGTGGCGAAAGGCGTGGGATTTGCTGAGGCCCCGAGAGGGGCGCTGGGGCACTGGCTGAAGATTAAAAGCCAGCGTATAGACTCTTATCAGTGTGTGGTTCCCACCACCTGGAATGCGGGCCCGCGCGATGCTCAGGGGCAAATTGGTGCTTATGAAGCCGCGCTGATGGGCACGCCGTTAGCGGTGCCAGAACAGCCCCTGGAAATTTTGCGTACACTGCACAGTTTTGACCCTTGTCTTGCCTGTTCCACCCATATCATGGATGACCACGGGGGGGAATTAGTGAAGATACAAGTTTCCTGATCGACGCGGGAGGCAGATATGAATGTCAGACAGGTAAGAAGTCACGGTTATTACATCTATGATGCGCCTGTGCGCTTGTGGCACTGGTTATCGGCGTTATCGATTTTGGTGCTGGCAGTGACCGGCTATTTTATTGGCAAGCCGCTGCCCTCTCAGCCAGGTGAGGCCACGTTTGTTTTTGTTATGGGCTGGCTGCGGCTGATTCACTTTTCCGCAGCGTATATCTTCACTATTGCCCTGTTGTTTCGTCTCTACTGGGCGCTTGTCGGTAATGAATATGCCAGGGAGATGTTCTATCTGCCTCTGTGGAAAGGCTCCTGGTGGCGCGAGTTTTGGCATAAATTGCGCTGGTATCTGTTTCTGGAAAAGCATCCGCAGCGTTATCTGGGACATAACCCGGTGGAGCAGCTGGCACTGCTGGGCTTTTTCCTGCTGTGTTTGTTTATGATCTTCAGTGGTTTTGCTCTGTACGCTGAGGGGTTGGGAATCGATAGCTGGGCCTATCACGCTTTTGGCTGGATGATCACTCTGTTTGGCGGCAATAGTCTGGCTTTGCATTTTTGGCATCGCCTGGGCATGTGGCTGGTGGTGGTCTTCGTCATTATTCATATTTATACCGCAGTGCGGGAAGAGCTGGCCGGAAATCAAAGCATGGTCTCTACCATGATCAGCGGCTGGCGTTGGTTCAGGGACTAAAAGATGGCGCGTATCGTCGTTCTGGGATTGGGCAATTTACTCTGGGCCGATGAAGGCTTCGGCGTTCGGGTAGCAGAGAGATTGTTTCCCTGTTACCACGAAACAGAGGATGTTGCGATCATTGATGGCGGAACTCAGGGGCTGGCGCTACTTCCCTATATTCAGCCCGCAGAGAAGCTCCTGATTGTGGATGCGGTGGATTTTGCCATGGTACCGGGGACACTGATTCAGTGTCGTAATGAACAGGTGCCCGCTTATCTGAGCGCGAAAAAATTGAGCCTGCATCAAACCGGATTTGCCGAAGTGCTCGGTTTGTTGCAACTGCTGGGGGGAGGACCGCAGGAGATTGTCCTGATTGGGGTTCAGCCCTGTTTCCTGGAGGATTATGGCGGGAGTTTGACCGAGGTAGTCCGGGCTCAACTGGTACCCGCTACGGAGCTGGCGCAGGCCATCTTATCCGAATGGGGCGTCTCTCCCGGTGCAGGGAAACGGGCTGCCAGGCTGAATCATCCGGGGCTGGAGATCTCTCGCTATGAATCAGAGCGTCCAGACAGCTCCGTCGCCTGTCGGTTTGGCGATGAACGCGTGTTGTGGGGAGGAAAGTGATGTGTATTGGGACTCCTGTACAGGTCATCGCCACAGCGCCCTGGAGAGCCAGATGTCTTGATCGCCATGGCGAGAGCGTGGATGTCGATACCCGGCTGGTGGATGAGGTGTGCTGCGGGCAGTGGTTACTGGTTTTCAATGGCGCAGCGCGGCGGATTTTGCATCAAGAGGAGGCCGCCAATATGGTAGCCGCCTTACAGGGGCTGGAAGCGGCAATGACAGGTTGTGGTGATCCCTTAGCGGGTTTTGCCGATCTGCTTTCCCGCTCCCCTGAATTACCGGAGCATTTAAAGAAATGAGTCCTCATCCTCTTCAGGTGGCAGGT
>JBOFSC010000520.1:0-2622 GCA_051651345.1 Enterobacteriaceae bacterium | reverse complement strand
CTGTTGCCGATGCCATCCACTCCCATAGCTTTAGTGCCAATATTGCTCCCGAAACCCTGGAAGCGAAAATTTTACAGGATGCTGACCGGCTGGAGGCATTAGGGGCTATCGGGCTTGCCAGAGTGTTTTATACTGCGGGCAGACTGCATCATAAGTTATTTGACGATAGCGATCCCTTTGCTCTGAATCGCCCTTTAAATGATAAAGCGTATGCGGTTGATCACTTTTACACTAAATTATTTAAACTACCGGATACCTTCCATACCGACCAGGGCAAACGGATGGCAAAAGAGAGGGTTGCCATACTCAGTGACTACATCGAAAACTTAAAGAAAGAGTTAGCGTAAGTCTCCCCTCGCCCGCACACGGGAGCGGTTATTCCAGGGCTCCGGGATTAGAACCCCGCCTCACAGCTAAAATGTAGCGCCTCACCACTCTGCGGATGAGTGATCTTAAGGCTGCTGGCATGGAGCAGCAGCCGGGGCGCTTGTGCCAGTGCGGCTTCATGGGCATAGAAGCGGTCGCCTAAAATCGGATGTCCCAGGGCTTGCATATGGACGCGCAATTGATGGGAACGCCCGGTGACGGGCATCAGCTGTACTCGGGTGCTGCCATCGGCCAGACGGCTGAGCACCTGATAGTGGGTCTGGGCCGGTTTGCCGGTTTCCAGACACACTTTTTGCTTCGGTCGGTTGGGCCAGTCACAGATTAAGGGCAGGGAGATTTCTCCCTGATCCTGCTGCAGATGTCCCCACACTTGTGCCACATAGGATTTGCGTGGCTCCCGTTCACGAAACTGACGCTTCAGTTCCCGCTCCGCCGCCTTGGTCAGGGCCACCACCAACACACCACTGGTGGCCATATCCAGACGATGTACGGATTCGGCCTGAGGATGCTGGGCCTGAATACGGCTGAGCACGCTGTCATGGTGCTCCGGGGCCCGTCCGGGGACAGAGAGCAGGCCGCTTGGTTTATTGACCACCATAATTTGTGCGTCCTGATAGAGGATCTCCAGCCAGGGCTCCTGGGGTGGACGATACGGTAACATAAGCTTCTCTTCCTTACTGGTGACTGACCACGATCAAACGCAGGGCATCCAGACGCCAACTGGCCTGCTGCAGACAAGAGGCTACCTCCTGTCGGTGCCGGGCTAACGCCTCTAACTCATCATCACGAATGGCTGGGTTCACAGCCCGCAATGCCTCAAGGCGCGAGAGCTCGCGGCTCAGCTCTTCCTGTGCTTGCGCCGTGGCAGCAGCGATAAGCTCCTGGGCCTGCTCCGCAATCTGCGGCTCTGTAGCCTGTAACAGGGCGGTGATCTCATGTTGTAATGCTTTGGCCAGCTTGCTGCCGTTATGGCGGTTGATAGTTTTTAACTGGCGATCCAACTGGTCGAAGGAGACCTGCGCTGCCAGGTTGTTGCCTTTGCTGTCGAGCAGCAGGCGCACCGGTGTCGGTGGCAGGAATCGGGTCAGTTGTAACTGTCTCGGGGCTTGCGCTTCCACCACATACACCAGTTCCAGCAGAAAAGTGCCCACGGGCAGTTGCTTGTTTTTTAACAGTGCGACGGCACAACTGCCGATAGTGCCGGAGGCCAGCAGATCCAGGCCATTGCGGATAATGGGATGCTCCCAGGTGATAAATTGCGCATCTTCACGGGACAGGGCCTGCTCACGGTCAAAGGTGATGGTGCAACCATCCTGGGGAATACCAGGAAAATCGGGCACCAGCATCTGATCCGAAGGGATTAAAATCTGCATATTATCGCTGTGATCTTCCTGATTAATACCGATAATATCGAACAGATTGAGCGCGAAGCTGATCAAGGCAATGTCATTATCCTGAGCAGCGATAGACTCCACTAAATTTTGCGCAAACTCACCGCCGCTGGAGTGTATTTCCAGCAGACGATCTCGTCCCTGCTCCAGTTCCTGTTTTAGCTGCTGATGGCGGGTATGACAGAGTTGGATAAACTCATCCAGCCCCTCCTGCTGTGTCGGGTGCGCCAGATAGTGCAATAAACGGGGGTAGACTTCATCATAGACGGCGCGACCACCAGGACAAGTGTGTTCAAAGGCATTCAATGCCTGATCATACCAGAGCAGCAAAATGGCCTGGGCGCTCTCTTCCAGCCAGGGCACGATAATCTGGATATCCTGTGACTGACCAATCCTGTCCAGGCGACCGATACGCTGTTCCAGCAGATCGGGATTGAAAGGCAGATCGAACATGATCAACTGATGGGCGAACTGAAAATTACGTCCCTCAGAGCCAATCTCAGAACAGAGCAGCACCTGTGCGCCCTCTTCTGCAGAGGCGAACCAGGCAGCGGCACGATCCCGCTCCATCAGGGAAAGCCCTTCATGGAACAGGACCGCATGAATGGCTTCCCGTTCACGCAGCACCTGCTCCAGTTGGATAGCGGTAGCAGTTTTGCTACAGATAATCACGACCTTATCTTGCCGATGGGCGAGCAGATAGTTGCACAACCACTCGACGCGCGGGTCAAAATGCCACCAGGTGGCGTTATCGCCTTCCAGTGACTGATAGAGTTGTTCGGGGTAGAGCAGGCTGAGCGCCAGTGACTCGCTATCCTGCTCACCATTCAGCAGGGTGTTGACC
>JBOFSC010000519.1:0-1700 GCA_051651345.1 Enterobacteriaceae bacterium | reverse complement strand
TTTCGGACCTGGTACAAAATAAAACAGTTGAACAACTGGCGCAAATGGATGTCGGTGGAGTGAGATTAAAAGTTATCCCGCAGAGTGAAGTAGGCGATGCTCAGTATGCACCTTATCAGACGCTGTTGAGCGCCGCATTACGGGACCCCGATGGGGTGGCAGTGATCGCCAGTGGTGATGACTATATGGCCGCCGCATACAATGATAATAACTTTATTGTCCTGCCGATGTTTGGTCGTTCACTCTCCTCCCAGGCACTGCATCTGTTGGCCTGGATCGCTGTTGCAGTCGTGCTGATATTACTGGCTAACTTCTACTCTATTCATCGCCTGACACGGCCATTTATTGAGCTGCGCCGGGGGGTGCGCCAGGTGGATAAAGGCGATCTCAGCTATCGAATTCCTCTGGAACGCACTTACGGCGAATATCGAACCCTGGCTGACAGCTTTAACCATATGCTGGAGCGTCTGCATCATATCCATGAAGCCCGCCGCCATATGTTGCTGGCGATACCTCATGAGGTGCGTACCCCTCTGGCGCGTCTGAAAGTGCGTAAGGATCTGATCACGGATGAGCCGCTGCGTCAGGCCATTCTCGGCGATATCAATAATGTGGAGCGTATTCTGGATGCCATTTTGTATACCGAGAAAACCCAGGTGGGGGCGAGTGAGATCACTCTGTCTCAAATTGAGTTAGAGCGCTTTTTTACTGACGTCGTTGCAGAGTATCAGCATAGCCAAAGCCCGGTTGAACTCCATATTAGTACCCATTCTCCTCTCTTCTACGGCCATCCGGTGATGATGCTGGTGCTGATGCGAAATCTGATCAGCAACGCCCTGTTTTACAGTGAGGGGAAACCCGTTAGCGTCTCTGTCAGGGAGCAGGAGGAAGGATTACATATTTCCGTCGCTGATCAGGGTATCGGTATCGCTGCAGATCAACTGCCATTTTTGACGGAGCCGTTCTGGCGCGCCGATCACTCCCGGCAGCGGCAATCTGGCGGTTACGGTCTGGGGTTATATATCTGTAAAACCATCGTGGATGGATTGCATGGGACATTAAAGATTGACAGTATCGAGGGGCAGGGTACGACAGTGTTGGTGTCATTCCCGGATGCTTTCAACCCGACACACTTACTGTGAGCCTGTGTAACCGACCACGGCATAGCCTCGGCTGCGCACGGTACGGATAAAATCCCCCTGTGCGCCTGCAGCCCGTATTTTATTCCTGAGCCGATAGATCAGCGCAACAATCCCCCGTGAATAGATCGCATGGCTGCCATTACAGCGCTGCAACAGCGCCTCCCGGCTTAAGACCTCATTGGGTGTCCGGCCTAAAGCCAGTAAAATTTCAAATTCCATGGAGGTGATATCCAGCAACTGGTCGTTAACAAAGACCTGAGCCTTTGATATATCAATGCATAAGATGTCACTGTTAATTTGAAACAGGAGTTGCTCACACTCCTTTGATGCTGCGGGTATTGCAACGGGTTCGGGTCTCATTTCGCTGAAGCGTCGGTGCACGGCATTAATCCGAGCGATCAACTCCCGTGGCTCAAAAGGTTTACCAACATAATCATCTGCCCCCGTTTCCAGGCCGACCACCATATCCACCAGCTCAGTTCTTGCAGACAGCATGATCACGGGGATAGAGCATAGTGGTGCCGCCAGATTGCGGATGGTACGACAGAGTTCGAAGCC
>JBOFSC010000518.1:0-1809 GCA_051651345.1 Enterobacteriaceae bacterium | reverse complement strand
AGCAACTCCTGTCGGGTCAACATAAAGACTCCATCGCCCCCTTTCTCCATCTCCAGCCAGGCAAAAGGCACCTGCGGATAGAGCGCATTGAGATGCACCAGAGAGTTGCCGACCTCACAGATCAAGACCCCCTGCTCACTGAGATAATCAGGGGCATTGGCCAGGATACGCCGTACCAACGTCAGCCCGTCTTCCCCGGCAGCCAGGCCCAGTTCCGGCTCATGGTGATACTCCTCCGGCAGATCCGCCATATCTTCCGCATCCACATAGGGGGGATTGGTGACGATAATATCATATTTAACCGGTGGTAAATCACGCAGCAGATCGGAACGCAGCGGCACCACACGATCTTCCAGTCTGTGGTTCTGAATATTGATCTCCGCCACCGCCAGTGCCGCCTCGGAGAGATCCGCTGCATCCACTTCCGCTTCGGGAAAAGCATAGGCGCAGGCCACGGCGATACAGCCGCTGCCAGTACAGAGATCAAGAATATGCCGTGGCGGATGGGGTAACAGACCACCAAAACCTTTCTGGATCCACTCCCCAATGGGAGAACGGGGGATCAACACCTGTTCGTTGACATAAAACTCAAGGCCACAAAACCAGGCTTTGTTAATCAGATAAGCGACCGGAATTCGCTCATTAACCCGCCGGACGACCCGTTCGATCACTCTGTAGCGCTCGCCCGGCGTTAAGCGGGATTTATACATCTCCTCCGGTAAATCCAGTGGCAGATAGAGCGTGGGCAGAACCAGTTGCACTGCCTCATCCCAGGGATTGTCCGTACCATGTCCATAGTACAACCCATTGGCGTTAAACCGGCTTACCGACCAACGCAACAGGTCCTGAATAGTATGGAGTTCATTGACGGCTTCATCGACAAAAATTTTGTCCAGGGTTTCCTCCGATAACAGCCACGATAATCAATAATAGCGAAATATCTTACCTGAGTTTGGAGCGATCAGCACGGCTATCGTATCAGGTGAATAACAATAACTTCTCTTACGCTTGCCTCAGGAACACGTTAAACTATCACAAGTTGTGACTGATTATCGTTAAACCGTTATGAATAAGAAAAGAACGCCACTACCTGCTGAAGAGAAAGCGCTGTTTCGCCATGCCACTCAGGATGTGAAGAAATTGCCACAGGATACCCTGCGCCATCGCCTGGGGCGTCCCTCTCTATTGCAGCAGCAACAACGACAGCAGCAGCGCCAGGAGCAGGTTCACCACCATTTCTACTTCTCCGATGAGTATCAGCCCCTGCTGCAAACGGAAGGTCCCACCCGTTTTCTGCGCGAAGGCGTGGATCGCTATCAATTAAAAAGACTGCGCCGTGGTGACTATATCCCTGAACTGTTTCTGGATCTCCATGGTCTGACCCAGCAACAGGCGAAACAGGAGCTGGCCGCCCTGATAGCGGCCTGCCTGAAAGAGCATATCTATTGCGCCTGCGTGATGCATGGTTACGGTAAGCATATCCTGAAACAGCAGGTTCCCCTGTGGCTGGCCCAACATCCGGATATTATCGCGTTCCATCAGGCCCCCAAAACCTGGGGCGGCGATGCGGCGTTACTGCTGCTGGTGGAGATTCCCGCACTGCAGTCGTGAGTGGCTGCACCTGCAATTACATTTGTTAACAATAAAGCAAACTGTTGCTAACTTAATTTTATTGTATTCTTCACGCCCTTTATCGTTACAACAGGCTCGTGGGGCATTCAATGATAGTCAATCTCAGTGTGACAACAGAACATAGCCTGTCTGGCACTGATCTGCGACGCGCCATCATCTCCAGTTGGCTCGGTAATA
>JBOFSC010000517.1:0-8813 GCA_051651345.1 Enterobacteriaceae bacterium | reverse complement strand
CGCGGCGTAGCAGGTCACAGTACTCTTTTTTGACCTCGCCCAGCACACGAACGCCTAAACCGGGACCAGGGAAGGGGTGGCGATAAAGCATCTCGTACGGTAGGCCCAGCTCCAGACCGATGCGGCGAACTTCATCTTTAAACAGCTCTTTGAGGGGCTCTACCAGACCCAGCTTCATCTCCTCCGGCAAGCCGCCCACATTGTGGTGCGATTTGATCAGATGAGCCTGACCGGTGCTGGCTGCCGCCGATTCAATCACATCCGGGTAGATGGTGCCCTGGGCTAACCACTTGACATCCTTCTGTTTCGCCGCCTCTTCGTCAAAGACTTCAATAAAGATATGGCCAATGGTTTTACGCTTGGCTTCCGGATCAGTCACACCCGCCAATTTCTGCAAAAAACGTTGCTCGGCGTTGACGTGGATAATATTCAGGCCAAAACGCTCGCCGAACATCTCCATCACTTGCTCAGCTTCATTTAAGCGCAGTAAGCCGTGGTCGACAAACACACAGGTGAGCTGATCGCCAATAGCACGATGCAGCAGCAGCGCGGTTACCGAGGAGTCGACGCCGCCAGACAGACCCAGGATCACTTTGTCCTGACCAATCTGTTCGCGCAGCTTGACGATAGCATCTTCAATAATGCTGGCTGGCTGCCATAGGGTCTGGGCACCACAGATCTGGCGCACAAAGCGTTCCAGCAGGACTTTGCCCTGTTTACTGTGGGTCACTTCAGGATGGAACTGAACGCCATACAGATGTCGGCTCTCATCCGCGATGATGGTGTACGGGCTGTTCTCCGTGCTGCCAATAGTGTCAAATCCCGCCGGTAAGGCAGTGACTTTATCACCATGGCTCATCCATACATCCAGTTGCGCTGTACCTTGCTGATCCGTGGAATCCTGTATGCCCTGGATCAGGCTACACTGCCCTTTGACCTGTACCTGAGCATAACCAAACTCGCGCTGATGGGAAGTGGAGACTTTTCCCCCCAACTGAAGCGCCATGGTCTGCATACCGTAACAGATGCCCAAAACCGGCACGCCCAGGGTGAAAACGATATCGGGGGCCCGTGGGGTATCCTGGGAGGTCGTGCTCTCCGGGCCTCCTGACAAAAGAATGCCGCAAGGTGCAAAATCACGGATCTGTTGTTCTGTGACATTCCAGTTCCATAACTCACAGTAAACGCCTATTTCTCTTACTCTGCGGGCAATCAGTTGGCTGTATTGCGAGCCAAAATCCAGTATCAGAATCCGTTGTTGATGAATGTCTTTGCTCATATTATATGCGTCTTGTCAGTCGTGAGTGATATCAGGTGTTGTCTGCACACGGTTATTGCAGGCACGTATTATCCCAGCCGATAGTTGGGCGCCTCTTTGGTGATGGTCACATCATGTACGTGACTCTCTTTAATGCCTGAGCCGGTAATACGGACAAATTCAGCCTGAGTGCGCAGGAGGTCGATAGTAGCACAACCCGTTAATCCCATACAGGAGCGCAGGCCACCCATTTGCTGATGAACTATCTCTTTCAGCAGACCTTTGTAGGAAACCCGGCCTTCAATACCTTCCGGCACCAGCTTGTCCGCCGCATTGTCACTCTGGAAATAGCGATCCGATGAGCCTTTTGCCATGGCCGCCAGGGAGCCCATACCGCGATAAGATTTAAATGCCCTGCCCTGATAGAGTTCGATCTCTCCCGGTGACTCTTCAGTACCCGCCAGCATCGAGCCAACCATCACACAAGAAGCGCCCGCCGCCAGAGATTTAGCAATATCACCGGAAAAACGGATGCCGCCATCGGCGATCACCGGGATATTGAGGTGAGCCACAGCCGCAGTGACTTCCGCGATGGCGGTGATTTGTGGTACACCGACGCCGGTGACAATGCGCGTAGTGCAAATAGAACCCGGCCCAATACCTACTTTGACCGCACTGGCACCCGCCTCCACCAGTGCCAGAGCACCCGCCCCGGTTGCCACATTACCGCCCACGATGGGCAGATCAGGATAAGCTGCGCGGGTTTCTCTGATACGTTGCAATACGCCCTCGGAGTGTCCGTGTGAAGAGTCGATCAACAACACATCCACACCGGCTGCCACCAGAGCTGCAATACGCTCCTCATTAGCCGCACCAGCACCGACCGCAGCCCCGACTCTGAGGCGACCCTGTTCATCTTTACAGGCATGGGGCTTGCGTTCGGCTTTAAGAAAATCCTTAACGGTGATCATGCCGCGCAGACGGAACTGATCATCCACTACCAGCGCTTTTTCCACCCGCTTTTCATGCATCTTCTGGAAAACTTTATCCCGATCCTCTCCCTCAGTGACCGTGACCAGACGCTCTTTGGGAGTCATATAGGCGGTGACCGGCTGATCGATATCGGTCACAAAGCGCACATCGCGCCCCGTGATAATGCCAACCAGTTGGTTATCTTTGCTGACCACCGGATATCCGGCAAAACCATTGCGTTCTGTCAGTTCCCGCACCTCACGCAGCGTGGTTTCTGGGGTCACCGTAACCGGATCCGTCACCACACCACTTTCGTGCTTTTTGACTTTGCGAACCTCGGCCGCCTGCCTTTCTGCAGACATATTTTTATGAATAAACCCCAGCCCGCCCTCCTGAGCGATAGCTATCGCCAGGCTGGATTCGGTTACGGTATCCATAGCGGCAGAGAGTAAGGGGATATTAAGACGAATAGTGGAGGTTAGCCAGGTACGCAGGTCAGCATTTTGTGGCAAAACATCAGAGTAGGCTGGGACAAGGAGAACATCATCGAAGGTTAAGGCTTCTTGTTTAATGCGTAGCATGGGCAATATCTCACCAGAGTTGGGAATAAAATATTGCCGCAGAATTATACAGGGTGTCGGCCTATTGCTGCAATGTTTTTAATTGCACATGTTTTTAATTACACTTTTGCAGACAAAACTTGCGAATCACGTCAATATCCGTACCATCAAGGCCCATCCCTTAGCAGAATCGGCAGCGCTATCTTTTATGTTGACAGCAAGCAGTAGCACTATTTTTACTATCAGCCGTCTTAACCAGACGGTCAGAGAACTGCTGGAAATGGAGATGGGCCAGGTGTGGCTTACCGGTGAGATCTCTAACTTTTCTCAGCCCGCCTCGGGCCACTGGTATTTTACCCTGAAAGATGAGCGAGCTCAGGTGCGCTGCGCCATGTTTCGCGGCAGTAATCGCCGGGTGCAGATGCAGCCACAACAGGGTCAACAGGTGCTGGTACGTGCCACCATCACCCTGTATGAGCCCAGAGGGGATTATCAGCTGATAGTAGAGAGTATGCAGCCCGCCGGAGATGGCCTGTTGCAGCAGCAGTTTGAACAGCTTAAACAGAAACTGATGACCGAAGGGTTGTTCGGGCAGCAATATAAAAATGCCCTGCCCTCTCCTGCCAAATGTGTCGGTATCATCACTTCCCCCACAGGCGCTGCCCTGCATGATATTTTGCAGGTGTTAAGGCGACGTGATCCGGGTATGCCGGTGATTATCTATCCGACACAGGTGCAGGGCAAAGAAGCGGTGCCGTTAATCGTGCGCGCCATAGAGCTGGCTAATCAGCGTGCCGAGTGTGATGTGTTGATCGTTGGCCGGGGCGGCGGTTCTCTGGAAGATTTATGGTGCTTTAACGATGAACGGGTGGCGCGCGCCCTGTTCGCCAGCCAGATTCCCGTGGTCTCCGCTGTGGGACACGAAGTGGATATCACTATTGCCGATTTTGTCGCTGATTTACGGGCGCCGACTCCCTCTGCCGCCGCAGAACTGGTTAGCCGCAATCACCCTGAGATGTTACGTCAGTTGCAATCTGCTCAGCAGCGGCTGCAAATCGCCATGGATTACTATTATGCCCGCCAGGAGAAGAGGCTGTCGCAACTGCGGCATCGGTTGCTGCAGCAGCATCCGCAATTATCACTGGCACGGCAGCAGAGTCGATTATTACAGCTTAACCAACGTCTGATTCGCGCCATTCAGGGCAGGATTGATCCCCTGGCAAATCGCAGTGAGCTGCTGTTGCAGCGTTTGATGCAGAGTCAGCCCTCACGGCGTATTCATCTGCATCAGCAGCAGTTACAGCAGCAGCAATTTCGGCTGCAGCAAGCCCTGACAAAAGTTCTGGGCCATAAGCAGCAGCAGTTTGCGGTGATTTGCTCCCATCTTGATGCCGTTAATCCCCTGGCGACTCTGGCCAGAGGCTATAGTGTTACGCGCACAGAGCAGGGAGAAGTGGTGAAAAGTATCGGGCAACTTCAGCCGGAACAGGTATTGACCACCCGACTGACTGATGGTTGGGTTGAGAGTAAGGTTGTTACACTTAATCCAATGGCGCATTGACCACCCCGGCGCTGACGCGCCACCCCTCCACGGAGGGGAATTAATCCGATCCCTGTTAGAGATTCCTGTGTATGGCAGGGAAGAAGAATATCTTTATATCACTCCCGCATAGCGCAGTATCACAAGGCCGAAAGTGATGGTAAAGCAGGAGCCTATAGTGGTAATGCCGATAATATTTGCCGCCAGGGTCGCATTACCGCCCATTGCCCGTGTCATCGCATAGCTGGCGACAGCTGTCGGTACCGCATTCAGTAAGAAGATAACCCCAAGCGTGCTACCCTGGAATCCCAGCAGCCACCCCACAAGGGTCGCAGCACCCGGTATCACCACCAGGCGCAGTAAAGCAGCCAGCATCTCAATACCATGCAGTTTGTACAGAGAGCGTAAATTAAGGCTGGCACCAGTAAAAAGTAGCGACAGAGGCAAGGTGATGCTGCCCAGTTGTCGCACACTTTTCTCCAGCACAGAGGGCAGTTGCAGCCGGGTCGCTGCAAACAGCAAACCGATAACTACAGCGATAATGATCGGATTAAGCAGAATATTACGGATGATCAGGCGCAGAGGCAGACCCTTTGTCTCTGTCTGCAGGCTGCGGGTCAATGTTATTACCGAGAAAATATTGTACAGCACCAGGGTGCTGGACATATAGAGTGCCGCTATGGACAAGCCCTGATTACCATAAGCGTTGATCACGAAAGCCAGCCCCAGAACACCCATATTGGAACGAAAAGCGCCCTGAACAAACACCCCACGATCACGAGGCTGTGTAACCACGCGCTGCGCCACCATCTCCATCAGCAGATAGCTGACCAGTGCGGTTCCGGCACCAAAAAGGACAATGCTTAAACCCTCAAGCTCCTCTTCAGGAGATTGCTGCATACCAAGAAACAGCAGGCAAGGCAGGGTAATATTAAACACCAGGCGACTGGCTTCATGACAAAATTGTTCTGAAATCAGCCCGACCCGGCCTAAAAACACACCAAGAAACAGCAGGATAATATTGGGTAGGGTAACATCAAGTGCAAATAACCATGTTTGCCAAATCATGACAGATCACTATGCCATAGGTTCTGGTTCAGCCATAAGCAGCAGTCTACAACATATTGTAGGACAACGTAATGTGCAAATCACCACGGGGCTGAATCGCCCCATGGCAACCCGTTATTTCTGTTTTTTCAGATGCTTCATCATCCGTTGCCGCTTACGTTGCTGATTAGGCGTTAACGTATTGCGTTTACCCTGATAGGGGTTCTCCCCTTCATTAAACTGAATCAGGATCGGAGTGCCAACAATCTTTAAACTGCGGCGGAAATAGTTGGTTAAGTAACGCTGATAGGAATCCGGCAGATCCTTAAGCTGATTACCATGGATGACGATGCGCGGCGGATTATATCCCCCGGCATGGGCATATTTCAGTTTGACGCGGCGCCCTCTGACCATGGGTGGCTGATGCTCATCCTGAGCCATCTGCATAATACGGGTCAGCAGCGATGTGCTGATACGCTTTGTCGCGCAGGTAAAGGCTTCCTGGATCGAACGGAAAATATCCCCCACCCCACTACCATGAAGTGCGGAGATAAAATGTACACGGGCAAAATCAATAAATCCCAGACGTTGATCCAGGGTATCGCGGATCTCTTTTTTGATCTCCTGCGACAGGCCATCCCATTTGTTGACCAGCACCACCAGAGAGCGGCCGCTGTTGATAATAAAGCCCAGTAACGACAGATCCTGATCGCTGACGCCTTCACGGGCATCGATCACCAGTAAGACGACGTTGGCATCTTCAATCGCCTGCAATGTTTTGATAACGGAGAATTTTTCCACAACCTCGTTGATTTTGCCACGACGTCTGACACCCGCCGTATCGATCAGAATATAGTTATGGCCATCACGCTCCATGGGGATATAGATGCTGTCGCGGGTGGTCCCCGGCATATCGTAAACCACCACCCGCTCTTCACCTAAAATACGGTTGGTTAAGGTGGATTTACCCACATTGGGTTTGCCCACAATGGCCACTTTGATAGGTCTGTCGTCCGGTACTGGCGCTTCGTTTAGCGCTTCGCTCAGCTCCTCATCGCTGCACTCGCCCTCCTCCATGTCGGGCTCCGCAAACGCCTCTGCTGCCGGCTCTTCCTGTAGTGAGGCGGGCAGTAAGGGGGTTACCACCTGTTCGATTAATTGGGTGACACCACGGCCCTGCGAGGCAGAGATCGGATAGAGGGGCGCGATCCCCAATGAGTGGAAATCACTCATCGCCAGATCGGCATCCATACCATCCACCTTATTGACCACTAACAGGGTGGTTTTTTCCCGGGAGCGCAGATGCTGGGCAATATTTTTGTCTGCATCCATCAGCCCGGCGCGTGCATCTACCATAAACAGAACAACATCCGCCTCTTCAATCGCCTGTAGCGACTGCTCAGCCATATAGGTTTCCAGCCCTTTTTCCGGCTCACCGATACCAGCGGTATCGATCACAATAAAAGGAGTATTGCCCACTTTGGCCTGGCCATATTGGCGATCCCGCGTTAAACCCGGAAAATCCGCTATCAGCGCATCCCGGGTGCGGGTCAGACGATTAAACAGTGTGGATTTGCCAACATTAGGCCGCCCCACCAGCGCTACAACAGGTAACATGCACTTATCCTGGTTCAAACATCAAAAATTACAGGGTGAAAGCGTAAACTTTACCGCTGCGTGCCTGCACGATTAATTTGCCATCAGCCACCACAGGTGCAGCCAGGAATCCTGAGCTGTCCACCTTCTGCTGAGCCACAAACTGACCATTGCTGGCATCCAGCCAGTGCAGATAGCCCTCATTATCTGCGACTACCAGGTAACCCTGATAAATCACCGGAGCGGTCAGATGGCGATGCAGCAACTTGTCCTGCTGCCATACCTGAACACCGCCATCCTGGTTGAGCGCAAAGATATTATCGTTTTGATCGACCAGATAGATCTTCTTGTCATGAATAACAAAATCAGTAACAGAACCAATATCGCGGCGCCAGATAATATTGCCGGTACGCAGCTCCAGGGCGGCCAGATCACCATTGTAGCCAATGATATAGACCAGATTATCCTCAACCACCGGTGCGGCAATAATATCGCTCAGACGATCGATCTCGGTACCGCCTTTCGGTGTGGCGATACGCTGCTGCCATATCAGTTGCCCCTCTTGCAGCAATACGGCGCTAACCCGGCCATTGCCGCCACCGACAATCGCTGCCCCGAAGGCTACTGCCGGAGCTGAAGCGCCACGCAGAGAGAGGTTGGGCCTGTCCAGGTTGTAACTCCACTTGACAGCTCCCGTGCTCTGATCCAGCGCCTGCAACATACCGTTACCCGTCCGTATCAGCACCCGACCTTCGGCAACCACCGGATGCACCAGCACTTCACCGGCTACCTGCGTTTGCCACAGCAGTGAGCCATCGTCAGCGGACAGGGCATAAAGCTGCGCGTTTTCGCTTCCCATAAACACCGCATCCCCGGCAGCCGTTACGCCACCAGAAAGCTGTGCCGATGTGTTGGCTGTCAGAAAATTGGTCTTTTGCGATAAGTCGGTGCGCCACAGTGCCTTACCCGTGTTGATATCGAGGGCTTCTACCTTGCCGAACCGATCAGCAGCATAGACTTTATCTCCTAAAACTGACGGGCGCAGTTGCAGATAGTAGGAACCGATACCATCGCCAACCGAGCTATCCCACAGTTTTTTGGCAGTAATCTGATTATTGACCTGTGGCAGGGGGGACATTTTTGCCACATCATCTTCGCCACTGAACCAGGAACAGCCGCTCAGCAGCAGACTCCCTGTGATGATCCCCAGCAAAAGCGTGTTACGAAATTGCATTCACTTCCCCTTAACTGGACAAATTATTTAATTTTATTTGCATCAGGTTTTTTAATGCCTGACTGGTGCCCTGAATACCGATACCTTTCTTGTAAGCATCCTGAGCACCTGCCTGATCACCTTTGGCCAGCAGAATATCCCCACGAATATTCTCCATTTGTGCACTCCAGCCCCCCTCTTTAAGCTCAGAAAGGGTCTTCAGGGCAGCATCATACTGTTTTTCCTGCCACTGCAAACGCGCCAGACGCAACGCAATCAGGGCGTGCAGATTCGGTTCGCTGGCATACTTGCTGGCCGTCTGTAACTGCACGATAGCTTTGTCATAGTGCTTTTCATTCACCAGCTTGCGCGCTAACTGTAAGGCCGCGAAGACACCATAGTTGTTGTCATTACCTTGTACAAACTTTTCCGCCTGAGCCAAACGCTCCGGAGTCCCCTCTTCCACCTCTTTACTCACCTGCTCATACTCGGCAGCGCGCTGAGCAGACATATCACCGCGATGCCCCTGCCAGTATTTCCAGCCAAACAGGGCACCAAAACCCACGACCAGCCCGAACAGAATGGCCTTGCCGTTCTCTCTGAAAAAACGACGAACCACATCACTCT
>JBOFSC010000516.1:0-3119 GCA_051651345.1 Enterobacteriaceae bacterium | reverse complement strand
TATTCTTTAGTTCGGTAAGATTCATAGTGGTGGGTTCTTAGACTCGGGGTATATCTCGAAGCTCTCGTTGTGGATAATATGGCAGCGTGTTCTCCGTGCCCGTTTAATAGAGTATCCGGCAATTATCTCATTCTGTGCGAATAATAAGTCATGATTCATACAGGATGTTACAAGCCATTCTGCAGAGACATTGAATGCTGTCCAGACCCTAAACTCAGACTGCTGTGCTCAGGTTCAATGATAGAGTAACTTATAGATTTAAACAAATTGAGATTCAATTAAGGTAAGCCGTTTCATGCAGTGGGGGGTAACTTAGCACGCCTGAAAGCGCAAGTCTAGCAGTCAACATCAATAAATTGTGCTGACCGCCAAACTTAACGTCTCATCCCATTTTACAGGTTCGCTTCCAGAAACTCTTTCAACTGACCTTTGGACAGCGCACCCACTTTAGTGGCAACTACTGCGCCATCCTTAAACAGCAGCAGGGTCGGGATACCCCGGATACCATACTGCGGTGCCGTTGCCGGATTCTGATCGATATTGAGCTTAGCGACCTGCACTTTGCCTGCATACTCATTCGCGATATCATCGAGGATAGGGGCAATCATTTTGCAGGGACCGCACCACTCCGCCCAGAAATCGACCAGCACCGGACCTTCCGCTTTTAACACATCGGCCGCAAAACTACTGTCCGTCAGGTGAATAATTTTATCATTCATGTTCAACTCCACAGGATCATTTCTACCTTATTAGTGTAGTATTAGGCTCTGTTGCAGCCCCAATCTGTATGCAAGGGTGTATTTCACAGGATACGCCAGCGTAAAGCAATACTTTCATGAATAGACAGATTACTGATATTCTATAAGGCTATGAACAAAACACATTTAACTGATAAGAAGTTTTCTGACTTCGACCTACATCCCGTGATAGTCCACTCCCTTGAAAAGAGTGGCTTTATTCACTGTACGCCCATTCAGGCGCTGACTCTTCCCTACACGGCGGCAAGTCGGGATATTGCCGGACAAGCGCAGACGGGGACAGGAAAAACCCTGGCCTTCCTGGCGTCTACCTTTCACCATCTGCTGTCGCACCCGGTCAACGAACGACGGCAGATCAATCAGCCACGGGCCCTGATTATGGCCCCAACCCGCGAGCTGGCGGTGCAGATTCACTCCGATGCCCGTCTGCTGGCACAAGAGACCGGTCTGAAGCTGGGTTTAGCTTATGGCGGCGATGGCTATGATAAACAGCTTAAAGTACTGGAAAAAGGAGTGGATCTCCTGATAGGTACCACCGGACGCCTGATCGACTACTGTAAACAGGGTTATATCGATCTGGGTTGTATCCAGGTGATGGTACTGGATGAAGCGGATCGTATGTTTGATTTAGGCTTTATCAAGGATATCCGCTGGCTATTACGCCGTATGCCTCCGGCTTCACAACGTCTCAATATGCTTTTTTCCGCCACCCTCTCCTACCGCGTACGCGAGCTGGCCTTTGAGTATATGAACAATGCAGACTATGTGGAAGTCGAGCCCAGCCAGAAAACCGGGCACCGCATTCAGGAGGAGATGTTCTATACCTCTAACGAGGATAAAATGCGCCTGCTGCAAACTCTGGTGGAAGAGGAGTGGCCTGACCGCTGTATTGTCTTTGCCAATACCAAACAGCGCTGCGAAGATATCTGGGGCCATCTGGCAGCAGACGGACATCGTACCGGTTTGCTGACGGGCGATGTACCACAAAAAAAACGTCTGCGCATTCTGGAAGAGTTTACCCGTGGGGATTTGGATATCCTGGTTGCCACCGATGTGGCCGCCAGAGGACTGCATATCCCCCTGGTAACACACGTATTCAACTACGATCTGCCCGATGATTGTGAAGATTATGTGCATCGTATTGGTCGTACCGGCCGGGCGGGGGAGAGTGGTCACTCGATCACCCTGGCGTGTGAGCAATATATTCTCAATCTGCCCGCCATTGAGAGCTATATCGGTCACTCGATTCCGGTAAGCAAATATGACCGTGATGCGCTACTGACCGATCTGCCTGCACCCAAGCGCAACCGTCGTACACGACCGGGAAACGGGGGGCGACGCAATCCCACCTCGCGTCGTTCCACGCCGTCGGGCAACCGTAAGCGGTCTAACTAAATCAACCAAATGCGCTGATTTTTAGCATGAATACCCAGACAGACTCTTCTCTCTCATCCTGTCGGGAGAGGAGAGCAACACAGGCTCGCGATGTTAAGCCTCTTATCTCTCCGCTTTGAAAAGGCTACCATTGGTCTCCTGAATAATATCCCGGATAGCTTCCTGAGCCCGAATGCTGTTACCAAACTGATCCAATGGCGGAGAGTATACCGCAACGGCAAAGCGCCCCGGCACAACCGCTAAAATAGCCCCACCAACTCCACTTTTGGCTGGCACGCCAACCTGATACAACCAACTTCCACTCTCATTATACAACCCTTCGATCACCATCTCGGACAGTAGGGACGGCACATTCTCTTTATCCAGTAACTGCTTATGGCTAAAGGGTGACTTACCATCGTTGGCCAGCACAGCCCCCATTTTAGCCAGTTGTAGCACCGTCACATTGACTGAACACTGACGGGTATAGAGATCCACACTCTCTTTTACCGGCCCATAGAACCAGCCATCGGCTTTCATCAACTCTGCCAGTGCCTGATTACGCTGATTGGTGGCGGATTCTGAATGATAAACCTCCTCGTTAACGGCCAGTTGATCATCAGCAAACGCCTGCATATTATCAATAATCTCCTGCCAGCGTTGCAGCGCATTATTCGCCTTAACCAGGCTAACGGTACTCATCGCACCGGCATTCACCAATGGGTTTTCCGGATGGCACGGATGCAGATCAATCGCCAGTGATGAATTAAAAGGTAAACCGGTCGCATTGGCCCCCAGCTTTTGCAGCACCGCTTCGCGACCAATCTGCTCCAGCACCAGAGACAGAGTAAATATTTTACTAATAGATTCAATTGGGAACGAACTATGGCTATTGCCCACCTGATACAAGTGACCATCTACTGTCGCTAAGGCAATGCCATAGTTATGTTTACTATAAGCCGCCAGCGCAGGAATATAATCTGCCAC
>JBOFSC010000515.1:0-2976 GCA_051651345.1 Enterobacteriaceae bacterium | reverse complement strand
GGCATCGGCTTCTACGGTCAGCCAGGCGTTATCCAGTAACTCACTTTCCAGTTGCCCCGGCTGCCAGCTTGAGTAACCGAGTGCCACCATCACATTCTCCGGTTGTTCCTCTGTGCCAATGCTTTCCAGAATATCCCTTGAGGTGGTCACCATGGTCTCTGCGGAGATAGGGATACTGGAGTTAAAGTGCTCTTGCGGGGTGTGCAGAATAAAGCCGCGATCTTCTGCCAGCGGCCCGCCAATAAACACCGGCCGGGAGCTGTAACTGTTGTGCTCAGACATCGGTTTGATTTTTAACTTGCGCAACAAGTCATTCACCGTCAGATGTTCTGCGGGTTTATTGATCACCAGCCCCATGGCGCCGCCTTCGTTATGCTCGCATAGATAGACCACCGAGCGCTTGAAAAAAGGGTCCTGTAAAGCCGGTGTGGCAATTAAAAAATGGTGCTGTAAGTTCATTTCGTTGTCAGCCGTTTTTCAATAGCATCCATCAGCATGCCGGTAATGGAGACGGGAAAAGCGGCTTCAATTTGCCGCACGCAGGTGGGGCTGGTGACGTTGATCTCGGTCAGACGATCGCCAATGATATCCAGACCGACAAACAACAGACCGCGCCGCTTGAGTTCCGGTGCAACAGCGCGGGCAATCTGCCAGTCACTGTCACTTAATGGACGGGCTTCACCACTGCCACCGGCCGCCAGATTACCACGGGTTTCACCGGCAGGGGGAATACGCGCCAGACACCAGGGAACGGGTTCACCATCCACAACCAACACTCTTTTATCCCCGTTACTGATATCGGCAATAAATTGCTGCGCCATACAGAAGTGTTGTCCATGTCCGGTCAGGGTCTCCACGATCACGGAGAAATTAGGATCCCCCGGTTTAACGCGGAATATGGAAGCGCCGCCCATGCCATCCAGTGGTTTCAGGATAATATCCCCATGTTCACGATAAAAATCGCGCAGCAGGTCGGCACGACGACTGACCAGCGTGACCGGCGTCCACTCAGAAAACCAGGTGGTAAACAGCTTCTCATTGCAGTCACGCAGGCTTTGCGGCTTGTTGACCACCAGAACCCCGCTCTGCTCCGCCAGTTCCAGAATATAGGTGGCGTAAATATATTCGGTATCGAAAGGGGGATCCTTACGCATCAGGATCACATCCAACTCACTTAATGCCATATCCTGTGGCGCTTGCAACTGATACCAACAATCCGGATCCTCCTGAACGGTTAACGCTCTGGTGCGGGCCCGTGCTGTGCCAGCCAGCAGATAAAGATCATCCATCTCCATGTAATAGAGTTGCCAGCCGCGTTGTTGTGCTTGTAGCAACATGGCCAAACTGGTGTCTTTTTTATAATCGATGGATGCAATGGGATCCATCACAATGCCAACTTTAATCATGGAATTGCTCTCCTTTAGCCCAGATCGCCAAAGCGAACCTGCAAGGCGGTAATCGCAGCCAGTGCTGCAGTCTCTGTACGCAGTGTGCGCGGCCCTAATAGGATATCAGTAAAATGATATTGGTGCGTCATACTGATTTCTTCGGCGGACAGCCCCCCTTCAGGGCCGATCAGCAGGCGAACCCGCTGTACATCTTGCGGCAGAGTGGTAATACGTTTTTCAGCCAGCGGATGCAGATTGAGTTTTAAACCGTCATCCGGCTGCTGACACCAGGCCTCCAGGGGCAGGGGGGAGTCGATAAGCGGAATGCGATTACGACCACACTGCTCGCAGGCGGCGATGGCAATTTTACGCCACTGCTCGACTTTTTTCTCCATTCTCTGCGGCTCAAGTTTAACGCCGCATCTTTCAGATAGCAGAGGGGTAATTCTGTTAACCCCTAACTCTACCGCTTTTTGAATGGTGAACTCCATGCGTTCGCCGCGAGAGATCACTTGTCCCAGGTGTAGCGATAGTGAGGATTCATTATCCTGCCACTCGGCCTGCTGTACTTGAACTCGCACCTTTTTCTTATCCACGAGCAGGATATGGGCCATAAACACCTGGTTAGAGCCATCGAACAGTTGCAGAGTCTGCCCGCTGCCCATGCGTAGTACACGGGCAATATGGTTGGCAGCGTCATCGGAGAGCTCGATCTGGCTTTCAGCGTTGAGTGTCTGCGGATGGTAAATTCTCGGAATACGCATTAATAATATCCCTTTTGCTGACATGCGGTTTGCACGTAAGGATTATGGTTACCCTGCACTGCGGCAATCTTATCGTCGCGCAGACATTCCCATTTGTTTACCGGATAGAGCCGATTCCAGGCATTAAACAGCTGGGTCTGCTGCCCGGAAAGGCGGATCTGATAAGTGTCGCGCATATAGAAGTAGGTGCGGGCAATGGGGCCACGCGCCCGTTCAGGCGGTTCGGCCAGTTTGTTACGAAAATCGATTTTCATACTGCAGCGACCATATTGTGCTTCTCCCCCGTGCCACTGGCTAAACATGAAATTGGCACGATCGCCGTTGACCTCGCCAATAGCAGGTTGCAGATTATGCAGATCAGCTTCGATAGTGCGATAACGCGGATCTTTGACACAATTTTTACGTCCACCCTGTTGCCAGCACTGCATCTGATGGCCGAACTGCCATGCGGGCATCACATGCTCCCATTCGATACGGGCCGCCCGCTGCGGATTTTTACGCGGCTGATAGCCGCAGGCGGTCAGATCGGGGATGCCTTTCTTTTCCTGCCAGCGGATCGGACAACCACAGTAAAAGGTGCCGGGGGCCTGTTGGTGGATCTCCGTGGCTATTTTTTTCGCTTTAGAGAAACTGCCAGGGGGATCGGCCTGGCTGGTAAGGGGCAGCAGGAATAATAGTAAAGTCATATACGTAGGATCTTTAGGATCAACCAACTGATAACGATAGAAAAAAATGACGTATTTTTAGAAAAAAGAGTGGAAAGTGTGCTGTGATCATGATCAAATGATCATTCGCCAAAACAACCAACACAACCACAGCACCTA
>JBOFSC010000514.1:0-5851 GCA_051651345.1 Enterobacteriaceae bacterium | reverse complement strand
CCTCTCTGAGACGGTTATCTGCGGACAACACAAACTGTTTGCTCTCTCCCGGCAGACCCAGAATCCACAGACGAATACTGTCCAGAGGCAGCGTCATGCCGGTGAGCTTATAGAGTGTGTAATCCAGATCATCGCTGTGATAGCGTTCCCCCTTGCTGTTGACCGTATCGACCTCACCGTCTTTAACCCGTAGATCGAGTTCGGTATTACCCAGCGGGCTCAGTAACAGCAGACGATAATTTTGTGCGGAGTATTGCTGCAAAAAGAAACGGGCATACTCTTTTTTAAAGCCAGCGCTGTAGAGAAGAGAGCCTCGAGCCTGATAGTGGACAATTTGCTCAACGTCCGCCTGATGTTGTAACCATTCCGGAGTGGTGGTTGCAGGCGGTATTGTGGGGGTGAGCATCTTACAGGCACTAAGTAAAAAAAGCAGCAGCAGCGGCATACCAAGACGCAGGCGGCGCAAAACGAGGAGTAACTGGCTCATCAGGGATTCCGTATCGATAAGATGCAAAATAACAGGGCGATGGCAAGAATGATAGGCCAGTTATTGGCAGATGAGAAGGGGGCCTGGCATATTCAATTCCAGGGACACAATTCCATGGGATGCTTTTATTGCTTTGAGGCATCAAGTAGAATAGAGGTTATTACGGATTAATAACTCTGAAGGTGATGTACCTTGAGGGTAAGATCGGAATTCAGCAATGGTTGTCCTATAATCGCTTCATGACTCTGCTCACTCTTGGTATCAATCATAAAACAGCAGCAGTAGCTCTCAGGGAACGGGTGAGTTTTGCCCCTGATACTTTGGGAGAGGTGCTGGATCAATTGACACAGCAGCCCCGTATTAAGGGGGGCGTTGTGCTGTCGACCTGTAATCGCACAGAGCTCTATCTCAGTGTTGACGCACGGGAAGATACCCATGAGCAGTTATTGCAATGGTTGTGTGATTACCATAGCCTCTCCAGCGCCGACATTCGTGACAACCTCTATTTCTATCAGGACAGTGAAGCCGTACAGCATTTGATGCGCGTGGTCAGTGGCCTCGATTCACAGATGCTGGGGGAGCCGCAGATCCTGGGTCAGGTGAAGCAGGCCTTTAGCGAATCGCAACGGGGTAAAAGGGTCTCCGGCGAGCTGGAGCGCCTGTTTCAGAAATCCTTTGCCGTTGCCAAGCGGGTGCGCACTGAGACTCAGATCGGTGCCAATGCGGTTTCCGTCGCTTTTGCTGCCTGCTCCCTGGCGAGACAAATTTTTGAATTTCATTCACAACTGACCGTATTGCTGGTCGGTGCCGGTGAGACCGTAGAACTGGTGGCCCGCCATCTGCGGGAGCATCAGGTGGGGAAGATCATTATTGCCAACCGTAGCCGGGAGCGTGCGTTATCACTGGCCCGGGCGGTAGATGCTGAGGTGATCACCTTGCCGGAGATCGACGGACGGATTCAGGAAGCGGATATTGTGGTCACCTCCACGGCCAGCCCGCTGCCGATTATCGGTAAGGGGATGATAGAGCGGGTACTGAAGGCGCGGCGTCATCAGCCTGTGCTGTTGATCGATCTGGCGGTGCCGCGCGATGTGGAGCCGGAAGTGGGAAAATTACCCAATGCCTATCTCTATACGGTGGATGACTTGCAGGAGATAGTGCAGCACAATGTGCAGCAGCGCGAGATGGCGGCTATTGAGGCTGAACAGATAGTGCGTCAGGAGTGCGCCAGTTTTATGCGCTGGCTGCAGGGGCAGGGGGCCAGCGGGACGATCCGCGAATATCGCGAACAGGCTCATGGTATCCGCCAGCAGATGGAGGAGCAGGCCCTGGCCGCCCTGAGACAGGGTAAAGATGCCGAAAGCATTATCCAGGAGTTATCGCGCCGTCTGACCAATCGCTTAATTCATGCTCCGACCAAATCCCTGCAGGAGGCGGCCAGTGAAGGGGATGAAGAGAGGCTGCAACTGTTGCGCGATACCCTGGGTTTAGAGTAAGTAACAATTTTTTATTGATGCAGGAACCAGCCATTAAATGAAACCGTCCATTGTCGCCAAGTTAGAGGCGTTGCAGCAACGTCATGAAGAGGTACAGGCTCTGTTGGGGGATGCCGCAACCATAGCCGATCAGGAGCGCTTTCGGGCATTGTCGCGGGAGTACGCTCAGTTAACTGATGTGACTGACTGCTTTCGCTTGTGGCGACAGACACAAGAGGATCAAGAAGCCGCCGGGCAGATGCTGGCTGACCCTGAGATGCAGGAGATGGCTGCTGAGGAGTTGGAAGAGGCGAAAAACCGGGGCGAGGCACTGGAGCAGCAGCTTCAGGTGCTGTTATTACCCACGGATCCGGATGATGAGCGCGATTGCTACCTCGAGGTGCGTGCCGGGACTGGTGGTGATGAAGCGGCTATTTTTGCCGGTGATCTGTTTCGCATGTACAGCCGTTTTGCCGAGTCGCAGCGCTGGCGTGTTGAGGTGATCAGTGCCAACGACGGTGAGCACGGTGGTTACAAGGAGATTATCGCCAAAGTCTCTGGTGATGGGGTCTATGGTCGTCTGAAATTTGAATCAGGTGGTCATCGCGTACAGCGGGTACCGGAAACCGAATCTCAGGGGCGTATTCATACCTCCGCCTGTACGGTGGCCGTGATGCCGGAAATTCCCGAAGCGGAGCAGCAGGCGATCAATCCGGCGGATCTGAAAGTCGATACCTTCCGCTCCTCTGGCGCCGGTGGACAGCACGTTAACACCACCGATTCTGCAATTCGTATTACTCACCTGCCCACCGGTATTGTAGTGGAGTGTCAGGATGAGCGTTCCCAACATAAGAACCGCGCCAAAGCCATGTCAGTACTGGCTGCCCGTCTGCGTGCTGCAGAAATAGAGAAACGGCAGCAGCAGGAAGCCTCTACCCGACGTAATCTGCTCGGCAGCGGTGATCGTTCCGATCGTAACCGGACCTACAATTTTCCCCAGAGCCGGGTTACCGACCACCGTATTAACCTGACGCTGTATCGTCTGGATGAAGTGATGGAAGGTAAGCTGGATATGTTGATCCAACCGTTGATTCAGGAGTATCAGGCGGATCAACTGGCAGCCCTGTCCGAGCAAGAGTGATGGATTATGCAACCTGGCTGCACCAGGCGACTCTGCAACTGGCGGCGGGCGAAAGCCCTAAGCGGGACAGTGAAATTCTGCTGCAACAGGTGACAGGTCGGACACGCTCTTTTATTCTGGCATTTGGGGAAACGCAGTTAACAGCTGCGCAACTGGAGCAGTTAGAGCAGATGCTGCAGCGGCGTATGGCCGGAGAACCCATCGCCTATATTACCGGGGAGCGGGAGTTCTGGTCTCTGTCGCTGGCTGTTTCACCGGCCACCCTGATCCCCAGACCGGATACGGAAAGCGTGGTGGAGCTGGCCCTCAGACATTGGCCGCAAAACGACCGTGAAGTGCTGGATCTGGGATGTGGCACCGGGGCTATCGCCCTGGCATTAGCGAAAGAGCACCCCACAAACCCTGTTTTAGGTGTGGATATTGCTGCAGATGCTGTTATGTTGGCACAAAGCAATGCCCGACGTCTGGGCATCGATAATGTGAGCTTCAGCCAGAGTGACTGGTTTAGTGCATTGACAGGGCGAAAGTTTGCCTTGATCGTCGCGAATCCACCTTATATCGATGGCCAGGACCCTCATTTACAGCAGGGGGATGTGCGCTTTGAGCCGAGGCGGGCGCTGGTGGCTGAGGAGAATGGACTGGCGGATTTACGTCACATTATCGAACAGGCACCCCATTTTTTATTGCCAGGCTCATGGTTACTGCTGGAGCATGGCTGGCAACAAGGGGCTGCAGTCAGAGCACTGATGCAGCACAACGGTTTTAGTCAGGTTGCTACCTGCCAGGATTATGGCGGTAACGATCGCGTAACTATAGGATCAGCTCCGGAGCAAACAGGATAATGATGAGCTCTCTTGACCATTACAACTTTGATGAGACACCACTACTCGATTTTATTCTCGCGCTTTCGCGGCAGCTGCGCCCGGACTTTCCCGGTCCGCAACTGAGGCAACAGCTGGCTGAACTGGTCACAGAGGCGAGAGAGAGCATTCCACAACATCTGGCAGAGGATCTGCAGATGGAAAAGCTACTGCAGCTTTTCTATCACCACTGGGGATTTGGTGAAATCCAGGGCAGCTATCACTTTTCCGATACTCTCTGGTTGGATCGGGTATTGGCCAGCCGCCAGGGATCGTCTCTTTCCCTCGGATTGATTTTTTTGCATATCGCCCATGAGTTGTATCTGCCCCTGATGCCCGTCTGTTTTCCCACCCAGTTAATTCTGAGGGCCGACTGGCTGGATGGGGAGATGTGGCTGATTAACCCGTTAAACGGTGAGACCCTCAGTGAGCATATCCTGGAGGTTTGGATAAAAGGGCATATTGGTGAGCAGGAGGAGTTGCTGGAAGAGGACCTGGAAGAAGCCAACAATGAGGAACTGGTGCGTAAATTCCTGCTGATGCTGAAAAATGCCTATATGCAGGAAGAGCAGTTTGAAAAGGCGCTACCGGTCAGTGAGATGACCTTGTTTTTTGACCCCGAAGATCCCTATGAAATTCGTGATCGTGGCTTAATCTATGCGCATCTTGAGTGCGAGCATATCGCCTTGCCGGATTTAACTTACTTTATTAACAAGTGTCCCGATGATCCCATTGCCGAAGTGATCAGGGGACAGATAGCGATGATCAAGAGCAAGGTATTGACTTTGCATTAGCCTGAAATAAAGAGTGAGCGTATAAAAATGCAACAGAAAGTGGTGAAGATCGATCATATTGAGGTAGCCAATGATCTGCCTTTTGTGCTGTTTGCCGGGATGAATGTGCTGGAATCCCGCGATATGGCGCTGCGTATTTGTGAACACTACGTCAGGGTAACGGAAAAACTGGCGATTCCCTATGTCTTCAAAGCCTCTTTTGATAAGGCCAATCGCTCCTCGATTCATTCTTATCGTGGACCGGGGCTGGAAGAGGGATTAAAGATTTTCCAGGAGTTGAAACAGACTTTTGGGGTGAAATTAATCACTGATGTTCATGAACCGGCCCAGGCCGCACCAGTGGCTGAGGTGGTGGATGTGATCCAGTTACCGGCATTTCTGGCCCGGCAGACGGATCTGGTAGAAGCCATGGCCCGTACCGGGGCGGTGATCAATATTAAGAAGCCGCAGTTTTTAAGCCCTGGTCAGATGGGTAATATCGTCGAGAAGTTCCGTGAATGTGGCAATGATCAGATTATCCTGTGCGATAGAGGCAGCTCTTTTGGCTATGATAATCTGGTGGTGGATATGTTGGGTTTTCATGTCATGACCCAGGCCAGCGGTGGACAACCGGTGATTTTTGATGTAACCCACGCCCTGCAGTGCCGTGATCCCTTTGGGGCGGCTTCAGGTGGACGCAGAGCCCAGGTCAGCGAACTGGCTCGGGCGGGTATGGCGGTTGGTATTGCAGGTCTGTTTCTGGAAGCCCATCCGGATCCGGATAATGCGCGCTGCGATGGCCCTTCCGCGTTACCGCTGGACAAACTGGAACCCTTCCTGATGCAGATGAAGGCTATTGACCAACTGGTGAAAAGCTTTCCGCCTATTACGACTGAGTAGCGTACAAGTATGTGCTCCTCCCCCTGTCAAGCATAGGTATCTACACAAAAAGGGGAGCAGGTTAATTCCCCTCCGCGGAGATACCGTCTTACTTTGCAAGAGCCATTTGCGCATCAAATGGCCTTTTTGACTTCAGAACGCCATAGGCCAGTTGCAATAATTTGCGCATGGCGGCACAAATCCCCACTTTGCCGCCTTTGCCTCTTCCCAGCATA
>JBOFSC010000513.1:0-4759 GCA_051651345.1 Enterobacteriaceae bacterium | reverse complement strand
AGGCAAATCAAGCGATTTTAAAAAGCAAAGCATCTACTCTTCAGAATCGAATTTGAAAAATGACACCGACCTTCTGCAGAACATGAATACCAATGCATTTTCCCAAAGTGAGACCCTGACCAACACCACGACAACGACGCAAAACTGGTTTGCTCAGGGATCTTTTTCTTTTACCGCTGGTGTCGAAGTCGGTGATGAGGAAGGTAAAGCCTCCTTTTCCACCACCATTGGCATCACGTCTGGCGGGGGCGGAAGCCATTCCCAGACCTGTACATACTCTGTGACCAACACAGTAAGCGCCCCGCCCCAGAACATAATGGTTCCACCACATACGGAAGCGGTGGCGAGATGGGTGCTGGAAAAAGTGTCAGGTAATGAAAATTTCAGTTTTTACGCACCGATCGTCGATCAGAAAGCTTTCCCGTTTTATCTGGCAGGTCTGATGGTCAAGAATGCGGATGAATGGCACCATCTTGGTTCACCACAACAACATCAGGATGCCCAGATTCTGGATAGTGACCTGGTTGAGTTGGATCTGTATTCACTACTCTCCTCAGTGGGGACACATCTGCCAATGGGCATCACAAAACGTGACGATGGAAAATTCTATATGTCCGGAGCGGGTATGCTCAAGGCAGAAGGTTTGGGTGGACTCGAGTTAGAGGTTGTTGAATATCCACTTGACGGTCAGGGAAACAAAACAGGAGCGCCCCCCACTATTCAGCACTATCCAGTCCAGAAACATATGACCCTAACTCGTTTACATAATGCTGAAAATCCATGTACATAACCTTTAAGGGTAATAAAATGAACAGAGTGAAACTGACAACACTATATGTTGGATTGATAACAACATATCTGATGATCGGCCAGGCATATTCCTGGGATCAATTTTGCGTCCACATGAAACTAGGTACGGGTTTTATTGGCTGGATTCATGTTAAAACAGCTGGTGGCTACGATAAAAAAGGTCCTAACGCAGGCGTGGACTCTTCATCATGCCTTGATACCAGTTCGATTCGTGCTGGAACCGTGGTCGATGTCTGGGTTGAAGCTGCCAGCAGTTCGGCCCACTGTGATAGTGCTCCAATCCTGCAGAGTAACAGCCACGGCACTATAACATATGATGCCTGGGGGGCATGGTTAAACATGCGTTGTTCAGGCCCAGAAGGTCCTGTATACAACAAAAGGGCATAGCTTCTCCATTCAGACAAATGAAGTGGCTAAACTGGAATAGAGAGGTAGCAGCCATGTATCGTTTGAGCAGGGCCTGTCTGGCAGGTATTTTTGTGTTTCCTGGTTGTTTTTCTTATAGCGTCGACACACAGGCCGCAAATGCTGCCGATACTCCCGAACCCACTCGGGTAATATTCGTTGCTGGATTTAACAGTGGCTATTTGCAGTGCTTTCATGTGGACAAGCAGACCGGGTACTTGACTGATATCCCACAGTGCGATAAAGATTTCTCAAAAGACCTGCCAAGTGTAAGTTTGTATGATCTTGAATTTCACGATAACCACCTGTATCTGATTTCAAGCCTGGGAGAGGACACACTCGAATATGATATCGATCCAAAAACGCTGATATTGTCCAATCCGCGCCGTTTCAGGCATGGAGTGGATACTTTTGCCGGCTTTCTGTTTGATGATGTTGGCTACTTCCCAAGCACCCGGGGGAACAAAATCTATCAATTTTCAATCAGTAAAAAAGATGGATCGCTCACCCCCCTGTCGCCCCCTTACATTGACTCCGGCAAAGTGCAGGGGCCGGGCTTTATCGCACAAAGCCTTCTCAACAAAAATCTTTTTTATGTAGGAGGTTGGTTTTCCGGCAACATTAGAATATTCAGACGCTCCCAGGATGGCACCTTACATGATACGGGTATCACAACCGTCATGCCGGGCCAGTACAGAACCCGACATATCGCTGCTTATCGGGATTTTCTGTATGTGACTAATCAGGCCAACGATACTGTTTTTCAATTCAGGGTGGATCGTACTGACGGACACCTGATTTCCCTGAATCCTCCCTTCATTTCTACCCGTGATTCTTATCCCGGTAGAACCATCATTAATGGAGACAATGCTTATACACCCAATGTACTCTCCAGCACTGTCACTAGTTTTACGATCAAGGCTGATGGTACGCTGGCTTACAAAAATCCTGCGGTCATCCCGATTGGTTTAATGCCTTTTCAACTTATTGTCGATAACCAAGCTCACCGATTGTACGTCAATTCCGAGAGTTCTCCCTGGATTTCCTCGGTTCGCGTTAATCCAGATGGTTCACTGGATACCAGTGTTGTGCGCTTTCAGACCCATGCCCCCGATCCGAGATATTTTCTGGAAACCGAGATTCACCCATAACCGTCTCTCCTCCCTCACCACCTCTGGAAGAGGGAGCTACAGGAAGGGAAAGAGCACATCACGCCGGATTCGGGATATCAACAAAAGTCACATCCAGTTTATGTGTCGTATGCAACCACTCACCCAGCGCCTTGATACCATAGCGCTCTGTGGCATGGTGTCCTGCGGCAAAGAAATGTAACCCCATCTCCCGCGCGATATGAATCGTCTTCTCTGACATCTCACCACTGATAAAGGCATCCACGCCCTTTTCCGCTGCCTGCAGAATATAGTCCTGGCCCCCGCCGGTACACCAGGCTACCTTCTGAATCCGCCTCGGTCCATTATCGCCACAATGCAGTAGCAGATTACCAATACGGAATTTCAGGCGCGAAGCCACCTCATCTGCGGGCAGCGGTTTATCAAACTCGCCATACATACAATAGGTGTCGGTGCTGCCCTCAATATGAATCCCCATCAGCAGACCCAACTGGGCATTATTGCCCAGCGTCGGGTGTGCATCCAGGGGCAGATGGTAGGCGTACAAATTGATATCGTGGCGTAACAGCGTTGCCAGACGACGGCGCATCATTCCCTGAATCACCGTGCGTTCATTTTTCCAGAAATAGCCATGATGCACGAGCACCGCATCCGCTTCCATCTCCACCGCTTTATCCAGCAGCGCCTGACAGGCTGTCACACCCGTGATAATTTTACCCACATGATGCCTGCCCTCAACCTGTAGCCCATTGGGAGCGTAATCCACAAATTCATGAACTCTCAACTCATGATTAATCACCTCTTCTAATGCGCGATAATTCATGATGCTCTCCTTTTTGGGCTATGGCTTAGGGATGTCGGGTTAACGGTCACATTTACGCATGGTGATCGACCAGTCCGCTCCCGATCCAATATGGTGGGTCGCGGCAAAACTCTCCATATTGAGGGCTACGGAGACATTGAGCAGGCTGTTCAGATACACCAGCGGCTGCCCGTCAGCAACAGAACCGAAACTGTCAACATAGGGCGCTTTGCCGGTATATTTCACCTCTCTGCCATTATAGAGGGAAAAACAGAGCTGATCCCCTTTCTTGACTCCCGCCTTCTGCAGCAACTCATCGCTGATATTGCTCCAGATGTTGCCATACTGAATATCCAGGATCGGAATATTGCCTTTTAGTTCCCCTTTCACCAGTTCCGCGCGCTGATAGGGAATCGAGACCACTTTTGCGGGTAACAGCGGCCCCACTTGCTCAAAACTTATCTTACCGGCCGCCAGACGGGCACCAGTGTAGGCATACACATCCCGACCATGGAAAGTATAAGACTTATCTGACCCCTTTAACCGGTTCGTCTTTTCATCTATTTTGCGCACCGCATCGATACCAAAGGCCTCTGCTACCAGAGTCAGGGTGCCATTATCCGGCGAGACAAAATAACGGTTATTTTTAGTTTTCAGGACCACAGATTCCCGGTTGGTACCCACCCCCGGGTCCACCACACTGACAAAGACTGTCCCTTCCGGCCAGTAGCTGGCGGTCTGATAGAGACGATAGGCTGCTTCCCAGACATTATAAGGGGGAATTTCATGGGTCAGATCAAAAATAGGCAGATCCGATTCGACACCAAAAGCCACGCCTTTCATCGCCGACACGGCACCATCTTTCAGGCTAAAATCTGTTTGCAGCACCAGAGCATGCTCCGCCAGTGCGGAAAATGAAGCGAACAGCAGGGTTGCCAGCAACAGACAGCGGGAATTTTTCATGCGAGGGGCTCCTTAGTATTGATTTTATGTTTAATATAAATGACTAACCTCAGGAATGCGCAGTGGATGCTATGAAGGTTATCAGACCGTAAGCAGCAGGGATGCTGCGCTCCGAGCCCCCAGGGACGGGTTCACGGCGGGTCTGATAACCTGCATAGCATTTACTGCTACGGTGCCAAAGGGATCTTTTGTTTTACACAGCTATTTATCACAGCCGCAGATAATGTAACCGCGCTTCCACCAAAAGTCGATCCCCTGTTTATGCCATAGAACCAATGGTCTTTCTGAACCGCATCAGCGCGATCAGAAAAAAAGCCAACCCAATGACAAACAGCAGCAGAAATTGCGGCCAAACGATGGAGAAACCTGCGCCCCGATAGAGAATACTCTGGGCCAGAGTGACAAAATGCGTGGTCGGCATAGTCTCCATAATATCCTGCACCATCTGCGGCATACTTTCACGTGGCGTCCGGCCCCCGGAGAGCATCTGCAACGGCAATAGCACTAATATAATCAACAAACCCAATTGCGGCATCGAGCGGGCAATCGTCCCCATAAAGATGCCGATGGAGGTGGTGGCAAACAGACTCAGGGCTGCGCCCAGCATAAACAGGGACAGCGAACCCGCAATGGGCACCTGCAACAGCCC
>JBOFSC010000512.1:0-2353 GCA_051651345.1 Enterobacteriaceae bacterium | reverse complement strand
TTTTGCGACTCATGGTCAACGAGCTCATCCCAGGCGAGATCAGAAAAGTATGTTGCTATCGTTAGGTCTTAGTATTTACCCTGTAATGAATTAAAGGTACATCAATGTGTTATGAGCTTAAGTACCTACATATGAGTGGATGCTATGTCGGTTATCAAACCGTTTGCCGCAGGACGCGGCAAGTCGAGCCCCCATGGACGGGTTTACGGCGGGTTTGATAACCGACATAGCATCCACTGGCCCCAGAGTACAAAGTAAAGCACTATCAAAGATAGTCAGTTATTAATACAACCCGCGAATCCCATCGGTATCAATCTCCACCACCCCATTACCGGCAAAAATCCACTCTTCTATTCTCTCTGCTAACGCCTCAGTTGATAACCGAAGCCTGCCTTTTAAGGCACACTCCCAGATGATCATCACATGCCACTGCTCATCAATAAGCTGCTGATAAACTTTTTTATCCCGTAGGACATTTTGCCCTATCTTCTCCATCCAAAACTCAGTTCTGGTGCCGGGAACTTTGAACAGATAACAGTCATGGCGATGCCAGAAACAGCCATGGGTGAAAATAATTTTTCTGTGCTCATCAATCACAAAATCGGGTTTCCCCGCTAATTCTTTGACCTGAGTGCGAAACTTTAACCCCATCTCATCCAAAAGCGTAGCCAGCTTAATTTCAATAGCGGTATCGCGGGTGCGAATCGCCTGCATGTTTTTTCTACGGACTTTCGGATTATGAACATCAGCCATGATTTTGCCTGTGCACTTTTTTCCTGTTATTTTCCGCTGCAACGGCTTTCACAATATAGGGTTGCAGCAGCTTTGCAATAGCGGCAAAAACAGGCACGATAACGGAATTACCAAATTGTCGATATGCCTGAGTATCAGAGACCGGAATACGGAAAGATTTACCGCCGGGGGATTCGAATCCCATCAATCGTGCACACTCACGGGGTGTCAATCTTCTGGGCCTGTTTTCCTGATTATTTGGGTCATCAAAATTTTGCTCCCCCAGCGCCTTATCCCATCCCCGATCGATCAATATTTCAGAGCCATCTTTGTGATAGCGAGCTGACAGGGTCCGGGCAACACTGTGTGGATTATCCGGGGATACCAGACCAAAGCCGAAACCATTCCCTTTCGCCTGATGTTTTTTGGCATAGTTATAGAGGTATTTCCACAGAGCTGGGGTCAGGATATATTTTTTATCCACCTCCTTATCCAGCAACGCTTGAAACGTTACCTTTTTTTGTGGAAAAAACTGCTTGATATCTTTTAAGGTAAAGCCATCATGCAGGTTGAGATCGCGACGAAAGCCAACCAGAACGATACGCTCACGGTGCTGTGGTAAAAAATGCTTGCCATCGATAATCTTCGGGTCATCAGTGCCCGAATAGTCCGCATCGGCAACACTATAGCCAAGTTCATCCAGTGTTTGCATGATAATACGAAAGGTCTTGCCTTTATCGTGGCTTTTTAAATTTTTGACATTTTCCAGTAAGAAAATCGCCGGTCGTTTGGCGGCAATAGTTCGGGCCACATCAAAAAACAGCGTCCCCTGAGTTTCGCACTCAAAACCATGGGCCCGGCCTAATGAATTCTTTTTAGAGACTCCCGCTAAGGAAAAGGGCTGGCAGGGAAAGCCGGCAAGTAACACATCATGATCCGGGATATTAGCATCGATATTTTGATACGCTTGTTGTTCACTTACCTGGGTGTTATCAGTCAGTGTGATTTCCCTGATATCTGAATTAAAGCGATGGGCTTCAGGATCGCAATACCAGTTGGCTTGATAAGTGCGCACGGCCTCTTTATTCCATTCGCTGGTAAACACGCACTGCCCACCGATCTCATCAAAGCCTTTACGGATGCCACCAATACCAGCAAACAGATCGATAAAACGGAAAGCGTAGTCTGGATGATGACGGGGAGGTTGAGGTAATAGCTGATTGAGCATCTTCACTTCCAGCTCTGTCAGCGGCTTTTGCACCATTTTACCATTAAGCCAGCGATTCAAGGTTTCCCGTGTCCAGTCACTGTGGCTCACAGCGCGCAGCGCCCCGGAGATAGACTTTTGGTCATATATTGCAACGAGTTTGCTGACGAGTTCTCTGTCTTGTTGCCTTTTTTCGCACTGATCACGTTCATATTCGGCGATCAGATCCTGTGCTATCCGCTCCAGCTCACTCATTTCTAACAGACCTTAATTAAGGGAGTATTGAGTGATATGTTATCACTGAATTGACCTAAAATACGATTGCAGGGTGAATTATGGTGATACGAAGTCGACAGTTGCGATCACTGAACCATAGAAGTCAATCGCTCCGGGCGGTAATACCTGGGCTGAGGG
>JBOFSC010000511.1:0-6883 GCA_051651345.1 Enterobacteriaceae bacterium | reverse complement strand
CGACTGGCCTATGTGGGTATTACCCGGGCCCGGAAGGAACTGACCTTCACCCTGTGTCGTGAGCGTACTCAGTATGGCGAACTGGTACGATCCCAGCCGAGTCGATTTCTGCTGGAGCTGCCGCAAGATGATCTCATCTGGGAGGAGGGTCGCAAAACCGTCACTGCGGAGGAGCGTCAGGCCAAAGGAAAGAGCCATGTGGCCCAGTTGCGGGAGCAGCTGGCGAAGGCGCGGAAGGGTTGAGATACACAGGAAATTATAATCAATTGATAAAGAAGATTTTTAGCTCTCTCCCCTGGCAAGGGGAGGAGCATATCGGACACTTCGTTTACAAAATCCCCTGGGCCATCATTGCATCGGCCACTTTAACAAAAGCGGCGATATTGGCTCCCTGGATATAGTTGGTCTGTTTCCCTTCACCCCCATACTGCACACAGGCCTGATGGATATCGAGCATAATCTGATGCAGTCGAACATCGACTTTTTCCGCTTTCCAGCTCAGGCGCGCTGAGTTCTGCGCCATCTCCAGCCCGGAAGTCGCCACCCCACCAGCATTGGCCGCTTTCCCCGGCGCAAACAGTACATTCGCCGCAGACAGAACCTCAGTGGCCTCGATGGTGGTCGGCATATTGGCACCTTCGGCAACCACTCTGATACCATTGCGAATCAGCAGGCGGGCATCTTCCACCGCCAGCTCATTTTGTGTGGCGCAGGGCAGTGCGATATCGACAGGAACACACCAGGGTTTCTCTCCCTCCAGGTAAGTGAGTCCCCGCTCACGGGCATAATCGACCACACGACCATAGCGCTCATTTTTGATCATCATCAGATGCTGTAGTTTTTCGAGTGTAAAGCCCTCTTCATCGACAACGGTACCATCAGAATCAGAAGCGGTGATCACCTTGCCACCATACTCTATGGCCTTCTGGATAGTGTACTGCGCCACATTACCTGAGCCGGATACAGCAATTTTCATCCCCTCAAAGCCCAGTTGATGGCGTTTGAGCAGGGCATTAGTGAAATAGACTAAACCATAGCCGGTAGCTTCAGGGCGGATCAGGCTGCCACCATAGGAGAGCCCCTTACCGGTAAAGACACAGGCCGTGTTATTGGAGAGTTTACGCATCATGCCCGCCATATAGCCCACCTCACGGGCACCGACACCGATATCGCCGGCAGGCACATCGGTATCCGCCCCCAGATGACGATAGAGCTCGGTCATCAGGGCGTGACAAAAACGCATGATCTCATTATGACTCTTGCCTTTGGGATCGAAATCCGCGCCACCTTTTCCCCCACCCATGGGCAGCGTGGTCAGGGCATTTTTAAACGTCTGTTCAAAGCCGAGAAACTTCAGGATCGACAGATTGACGGAAGGGTGGAAACGCATTCCCCCTTTGAAGGGGCCGATAGCAGAATTAAACTGCACCCGATAGGCGCGATTGACCCGGACGATACCGCGATCATCAGTCCAGGCTACGCGAAACTGAATGACTCTTTCCGGCTCGATCAGGCGTTCCAACAGGGCATATTCCGTATAGCGGGGGTTCTCGCGCAAAAAAGGCCAAATGGAGGTTAATACTTCTCGGACGGCCTGCAGAAATTCAGGCTGTTGTGAATTTTTATTCTGTATCGATTGCAGAAACTGTTCTACGGAATGCGGTTGTCCCATAGGTAACTCCTTTTCATGGCGCGAAGTAAAATCAGGATGTTGGTATCAGGCGAGAGAAAAAGAGTTGTAACGTGATAAACGCCCTTTACGGGCGTTTATCGTTGTTAAAATGACAAGTCACAACTAGTCTTCATCATCGCGCAACGGGACGATCAACATATCGATATGTACGGTATTGATAAGTTGCCGTGCCGATGACATTAACTTACTCCAGAAATCCTGATGGTGTCCACAGACAACGAGATCAACACCATATTTTTTTATTGCATCCACCAGTACTTGTCCCAGATCACCGCTGCCACTTAAGGTTTCAGATATGGGGTAGCCGGCGTTTTGAGACAAATCAAGCAAGGCATGCTGCGTTTCTTCAGAAATACGTTGCTGCATATCCCCCAGATTCACGTCGATCAGACCGGTATAAAGATCAGAATAGTTAACATCCACATGAATTAATGATACTTTCGCATTGTATGGTTGGGCCATGGAGACCGCTTTGCTCACCAGAGTATTGCTTTCCGGTGACAGGTCGACCGCGACCAGGATGTGTTTATACGGCATGATATCATCTCCCTCGTTGATCCTATGAAATGGTATAGCAGGTGCAATAGCACCTATATTAGCATTCCCATTACAAAAAGTGGTATCAAATTGAAGCGGTAGCACTTAAAATCGACAGGCCTGGCGCAGTAATGTTAATGTTTTGTAATTGGGTGTTATTTGTACCTCCCATAACAAGTGCATAGTCTATTTGTTGATATCCATGCCAGAAAGTGTGACTTTGATGAGGATAAGATCATGTTAAAAAAAGAAATGATAGTTAAGTTGAACGATCAGTTAAACCTTGAGTTTTTTTCTTCCAATTTATATCTGCAAATGAGTGCATGGTGTGAAAACAACAGCTTCCCGGGAGCCGCGAAGTTTTTCCGCGGTCATGCGGCGGAAGAAATGCAGCATATGCACCGTCTGTTTGATTATTTGTGCGGTACCGGTGCCATGCCGACTCTGGGCGCGATTGCCGCACCAGACAGTGCTTATAAATCACTGCTGGATATCTTTAATAAAACTTATGAACACGAAAAATTTATCACCAGCAAAATCAATGAGTTGATTGATTATGCTCTTACTTCTAAAGATTACTCTTCATTTAATTTTCTACAATGGTATGTAGCAGAGCAGCATGAAGAAGAGATGCTGTTCAAAAGTATCATCGATCAAATTGAGTTAGTGGGTGAGAACGGTGGGGCACTGTTCTTGGTTGATAAAGAACTGGCTGGTAAAGCGGCTGGTTAAGCTGGGGCATAAGAAACAAGGACCTGGCACAATTCCCCCAGTAGTCCAGTAGTATTGTTACTGGGGGAGTCATGATTTATTCAACAGCCCTGTTTTGGGGCTTATGTCTTGTCTGTTTAGTCAATATGGCCCGTTACTACAGCTCGCTGCGTGTCCTGCTGTACGTTCTGCGTGGTTGTGATCCACTTCTTTATCAGTATGTTGATGGGCCTGGCTTCTTTACATCCCATGGTCAGCCCGGTAAACAGCTGCGTCTGATGCGTTATATTCTGTTGCAACACTACCGGACACACTTTGACGAGGAGTTTATCGCCCTCTGTCTTCGAGTCAGGGAGCAATTTATCCTGTCTGCGGTTTTGAATCTGCTGATGTTGCTGACACTAATTATGATGGTGGTATGGCGAGAGTAGAGGCGGAAGCCTAATAAGACAGGCTTCCGGCTTACGTAAAGCAATTAACTGAAGATTTTGAGCGCAATCCAGTAGAGTACACCTGAGAGCAGAATTGTCACCGGTAAGGTTAACACCCATGCCAGCAGGATGTTTTTAATGGTTTTGCTCTGTACTCCCCCACCACCGGCTATCATGGTACCGGCGACTGCGGAAGAGAGTACATGGGTGGTGGAGACGGGCATCCCGGTATAACTGGCTATCCCAATGGAGATCGCTGCTGTGACTTGTGCGGAGACCCCTTGCGCATAAGTCATCCCCTTCTTACCAATCTTCTCACCGATGGTGATAGCGACCCGTTTCCAGCCAATCATGGTGCCGATTGCGAGCGCCAGCGCAACGGCGATAATGATCCACAGGGGAGCGTACTCCACAGTGACCAGAATATCCTTGCGTAAGTCATGCAGTAACGCCTTGTCGTCGCTGGAAGTTTCCGGCAACTTGGCGATTTTATCCGCAGTGTCGGCGACGCAAATCAGCAACCGGCGCATTTGCGAACGCTGCTCTGGCTTAAGTTCCTCATAGGAAGTGACGCTATCCAGTAAAGCTATGCTTTTTTGCACTGCCACCAGGGCATTGCTGGTATCACAATGAAAAGCCGTCGGATCTTCGAAAGAGTGCTTCCCCTGAGTGATTTGCTGCTGCTCCGTTTGCAGATGAGGCAGCGCCTGCTGATGTTGTTCATAGTAGGCAGCAACATTATGGATAGCATCACGGGTACGGGTAATTTCATAGCTGTCGGCATTGAGATTGATCACAAACCCTGCCGGAGCGATGCCGATCAACACCAGCATCAACAGACCAATGCCCTTCTGACCATCATTGGCGCCGTGGGAAAAACTGACGCCGATAGCGGAAATAATCAGCATGGTACGGGTCCAGAACGGCGGTTTACGCTTGCCATCCCGCTTCTCCCGCTGTTCGGGTGTCAGGTGGATCCGGCGCCGCTTTTTAGTATTGCTCCAGAAACGGCGCAGCAGCAACAGGATGGTTCCCGCAATCACCAGACCCGCCACAGGCGAAATGATCAGTGACAAGAAAATAGACACGGTTTTGGGGACGTTCAGCGCTTCCACAATGGAGGTTTGGCTGATCAGGGCATTAGCCAGGGCCACACCGATAATGGAACCGATCAGGGTGTGGGAGCTGGAGGCAGGAATACCGAGATACCAGGTGCCCAGGTTCCAGATAATGGCTGCCAGCAACAAGGAGAACATCATGACCAGCCCATGAGTAGAGCTGACATTAAGCAGGAGATCGGTGGGCAACAGGTGGACGATGGCGTAGGCTACGCTCAATCCCCCCAGCAGAACACCAAAAAAATTGAAGACCCCAGCCATCACCACAGCAAGCTGTGCTCGCATCGCCCGGGTGTAAATCACCGTGGCTACAGCGTTGGCGGTGTCGTGAAATCCATTAATAGCCTCATAAAACAGCACGAACAGCAGTGCTATTACTAACATAAGGCCGGTGTAGAAATCCAGGCCGGTAAAGAGATGTAACATAGTAGTTAAGCCAGTTGATTGCACATGACCAAGCTGCATTATCTGTGAGATAAACAGAGGAAGGAAGCGGAAAATAACATACTACTGAGTCGATCCTGTTTATCAGTACGATTTCTATTGCATAGCAGCCTATACGAGATTGTTTTTATTAGTTTTTATGCAACAAATTCATCATCAGGTTCTCAATACCTTTTCTCCGCTGAATCGTTGAATCCTTATCGATTGCGCCTATGTTAAGACATTACACAGGGTAAGTGCAAAAAAAAGTTGCAAATGGTAATGTGAATCATTATTATTTAGATCGTGCTTTGAGATGAGTGACAACCACACTCGACAATATCAGACACGACATTGCTCACATTGCTTCCAGTATTTTAGTTGCCAGCCTCGTGCTGGCATTTTTTTATGGCGTAAGACTATCCTTGAACCTGTCAGCAGGTAATACTGTCTGTGGCACCTGTTTTGTTGCGGAGATAGTTTTTTGACTCTTGATAGCATACTTAATTTTACTGTTCAGTTTGTACAGGCTCACCAACACTGGGCCCTGCCGATCGTCTTTGGATTGGCTTTCGGTGAGTCGCTGGCGTTTATTTCACTGTTGTTACCGGCCACCGTGCTGCTGCTGGGGTTGGGGGCGCTGATTGGGCAGAGTGGTCTGCCTTTTATCCCTATATGGCTGGCGGCGATAGCCGGGGCATTTCTGGGAGACTGGGTGTCATACTGGTTTGGGTTTCATTATCGAGAACGGGTGGCACATATGTGGCCCTTTACCCGCTCTCCCGAGCTATTACCCAGGGGACATGCTTTTTTTGAACGCTGGGGGGGGATTGGCGTCTTTATCGGTCGTTTCTTCGGCCCGTTGCGTGCAGTGGTTCCTCTGGTGGCGGGGATTTGTGCGATGCCACAACGCTATTTTCAGATAGCCAATCTGACATCGGCGATTATCTGGGCCACGGGAATGTTGGTGCCGGGGATGTTCGGTTTACCGTGGTTAACCCACTGGTTAAGTTAGGAGGAAGAGTTGGATAGCACTCTGTTATGGAGCGTCAGCAGTTTCCTGTTAGGTCTGTTGCTGGGGGTGGGCGGCATTATCCTGACCCTGTGGCGGGAGCGCTATCGGCAGCAGATCGCTCAGGGATTGCTGGAGCAGCAGTTGCAGCAGGCGCAGCAGCTAAATGAGCGCCAGAGTCAGCAACTGAGCGCGCTACAGGAAGTGAATCGCAGCCAGGAAGGGGAACTGCGTGAGATGAGCACACGTCTGCAGGAGACGCGTCTTGCGGCACAGGAGCGGCAGCAACTGCTGGTCAATAGCGAGCAGCGCCTCTCCCAGCAATTTGAAAATCTGGCGAATCGTATTTTTGAGCAGAGTGGGCGCAAAGTGGAAGAGCAGAATCGCCAGAGCCTGGATCGCCTGCTCAGCCCGCTGCGTGAGCAGCTTACCCTGTTTCACCAGCAGGTTCAGGAAGGGTTTAGTCAGGAGGCCCGGGAGCGCCACACCCTAACCCATGAAATTCGTAACCTACAGCAGTTGCACGGCCAGATGGCCCAGGAGGCACTGAATTTAACCAATGCCCTGAAAGGTAACAATAAGACCCTGGGTAATTGGGGAGAGGTGATCCTGAGCCGGGTGCTGGAAGCCTCGGGTCTGCGTGAAGGCCATGAATATGAAACCCAGGTGCATATCCGGGTGGATACCCAAAGCCGTCAGCAGCCGGATGTGGTGGTGCATCTGCCTCAGGAAAAAGATGTGGTGATCGATGCCAAGATGTCGTTACTGGCTTATGAACGCTATTTCAACAGCGATGACCAGCAGGAGCAGCAGCGCTGGTTAAAAGAGCACCTGAATTCGATACGTACCCATATCAAGTCATTATCTGCCAAAGATTATCACCAGTTACCGGGGCTCAGAACCCTGGATTACATTCTGCTGTTTATCCCGGTGGAGCCCGCTTTTATGCTGGCGGTGG
>JBOFSC010000510.1:0-3295 GCA_051651345.1 Enterobacteriaceae bacterium | reverse complement strand
AATATGCGCCTAAAGCCATTATCGCGCCCCATGCCGGTTTTATCTACTCCGGCGCCATTGCCGCCAATGCCTATGCCTGTCTCAGTCAGATGCGCGATAAAATTCGTCGCATCGTGCTGCTGGGCCCGGCCCATACCCTGGCATTTCAGGGGCTGGCTGCCAGCAGTGCGCAACAGTTTCAGACTCCGCTGGGCCTGGTTCCCATCGATGAACAACTGCAGCGCACCGCCCTGACACTGAAGCCCGTGCAGTTGCTGGATGAAGCCCATACGCGCGAGCATAGTCTGGAAGTTCACCTGCCTTTCTTGCAGTCTCTGTTAGCGAATTTTACCCTGTTACCGCTGGTGGTGGGACAGGCGACGCCACAGGAGGTAGCTGAAGTGCTGCAGGCCTTGTGGGGCGGGGAGGAAACGCTGATCGTTATCAGCTCCGATCTCAGTCACTATCTGCCCTATGGCGCAGCACAGCAACGGGATCAACACACCTGCGACAGTATACTGCGTCTTGATTACCCTCATCTGGGCTATCAGGATGCCTGTGGCTGCGATCCCATTCGTGGTCTGCTCTGGCTGGCACAGGAGATCGGTCTGGAGGGCAAACTGCTGGATCTGCGTAACTCGGGGGATACTGCGGGAGATAAACAGCGGGTGGTCGGCTATTCTGCCTGGCACTTCTTTCCCCTGCAGCACTATCAGACCGCCTATGGGCCGGTGCTGCTACAACTGGCCAGAGATGCTATCCGTTTCTATCTGCAACAGCGCCAGTTACCTCAGGTTAACTTTAGTGCTTTCGCGCCAATATTACAGCGCCCCGGTGCCACCTTTGTCACCCTGACCCAAAACGGAGAACTGCGCGGCTGTATCGGCTCTCTTGAGGCCGGGCAACCGCTGCTGACGGATATCGCCCATAATGCCTGCCGCGCGGCCTTTCATGACCGGCGCTTCGCTCCCATCGGTGAGCAGGATCTGCCGACCCTGGAGGTCTCCATCAGTATCCTCTCCGCGCCTCAGCCTCTGCCGGTGAGCGATGAAAGAGATCTGCTGCAGAAGCTGCGTCCGCAGGTGGATGGTCTGATCATCCAGTACCAGCAGCATCAGGGCACCTTCCTGCCTTCTGTCTGGCAGATGCTGCCGGAGCCTGAACAGTTTCTGCGCCAACTGAAGCTTAAAGCGGGCTTACCGGCGGATTTCTGGTCTGATGAGATGCGGGTGTGGCGTTATACGGCGGAGAGTATTAAAAACCAGGGCTAGCGCCGGAGTCACACGCCCCGCCAAAGTTTGCGCGCTTTGTGATTAACCTCATATCACTCACCCCCTCGTTGCGGCTATGGTATAGCGTCTTCCCGGCTTTCCCTCCAGGGATGCCGGTTGTCTGTTACTCTCTCCCGTGTACGGGGAAGGAAAAAGTATGCTGCGTTTTATCTCTTCTGTGGTGACTGCTTTACTCTGTTTTTCTGTTTCCGCCACCTCTTTAGATGCCTTTACGCCTCTCAGCGGGTCACTCAATATCGCCGGGGGTACCGCCCATATTCCGGTGATGGTGGGAGCAGCGAAAAATATCATGAACGCCAATCCCGCCATCCGCATCACAGTGACCGGCGGAGGTTCCGGTGTCGGGGTACAAAAAGTCGGTGAGGGGCTGGTCAATATTGGTAATACCGGCCGTCCCCTGAAACCCGGCGAAATCGAAAAATATGGTCTGGTGTCATTTCCCTTTGCCCTCGATGGGGTCGCCGTGGTGGTCAATAGCGCCAATCCAGTGCAGGAGTTGAGCCGCGAGCAACTGAGCGCTATCTTTGCCGGTAAAATCGATAACTGGCAACAGGTGGGGGGCAAGGAGGGGAAGATCACCCTCTATGTTCGCGAAGATGGCAGTGGTACCCGTGAGGTTTTTGAAGACAAAGCGCTGGAGAAGGGAACCGTAGCGGGCAAGTCCAATGTTGTGAACTCAAACGGTGCCATGAAGACAGCGATTATTCAGGATAAAAACGCCATTGGCTATGTCGGTATTGGTCATCTGGATAGCTCTCTGAAAGGGGTAATGATCGATAAGATGACGCCCTCACAGGACAATGCCGCTAATGGCAGTTATAACATCACCCGTCTGCTCTATATGAACACCAAAGGTCAACCCCAGGGGCTGACCAGAGCATTTATCGACTATCTGTACAGCCCCGATGGCGCGGCGATTATTCGTCAATCCGGCTATTTACCCAGCGGAAAATTGCCCGAGAGTGAGTAGCCGTGACCACAGCGCCGGATGGCTGATCACCCTGGCAACAGCGATTACCGCAGGCAGTATCATGCTGATTTTCCTGATGGTGCTGGCCTTTGCCCTGCCTGTTGTGACCTCGGGATTTAGCAGCGACCTGGCGCTCTTTTCATGGCACTGGAGTCCGAGCCAGGGGCAATTTGGTATTCTGCCGATGATCGCCGGTTCACTGGTCCTGGCGATATCGGCCCTCTGTCTGGCATGGCCCCTGGCCCTGGGGATCAGTTGCTGGTTGCTGGCCGCCACAGATCCCCGGGCTGGCACATTTTACCGGATGCTGGCGCGGCTGATGACGCTGCTGATCCGCCTGATGACGGCAGTACCGACCGTGATCTACGGCTTTGTGGCCGTGTTTTTACTGGTACCGCTGATCCGTGAAATCAGTGCCAGCGGCTCCGGCCTCTGCTGGCTGACGGCCACCCTGGTATTGAGCCTATTGCTGCTGCCCACACTGGTCCTGGTGATGGAGGCTGGATTGCGCACCCGCTTTGACAGCATCCGCCTGACCACCTCCACACTGGGTTTTGATGCCATGCAGACCCTCGCCTGGCTGGTGCTGCCACAGGGTTGGCGCTGTCTGCTGACGGCGCTGGCATTGGGGTTCAGCCGGGGTATCGGCGATACCATGCTGGCATTGATGTTGTCAGGTAACTGGCCGCAGTTGCCCCTGGTGCCTGGGGATAGTCTGCGCGCCCTGACAGCCCATATGGCCCTGGTCACCGCCAATGAAGTGGGCGGAATGGCCTACAACTCCCTGTTTGCTGCCGGTGCTATTTTGCTGCTGATCAATGCCGTGGTCAGTTTGACACTACGCCATCTGCAGCGTGAGGCGCATCCATGAAGCGTATTCAGCTACCGCTACTGCTCCGCTGTCTCGGGTGGTTTGCTCTGTTTTGGCTGCTGCTGGTGATGGGCGCTCTGCTGGCTTTCCTGTTATTGCGCGGTCTGCCCGCCATAAATCTGTCACTCTTTTTCGGTGATACCCCCGTCAGCGACGCACTGCTCGGCCTGCGTCCGGTATGGG
>JBOFSC010000509.1:0-1635 GCA_051651345.1 Enterobacteriaceae bacterium | reverse complement strand
GTCAGCAGGAGTGCTAATCATGCGTGAATTATTGCCTTTCCTTGCCCTGTTTCGCCGCCATCCGTGGCGTATTGCCGGGGGCATTATTCTGGCCCTGGTCACCCTGCTGGCCAGTATTGCCCTGCTCTCTATTTCCGGCTGGTTTCTGGCGGCCACCGCGCTGGCGGGTTTTGCCAGTCTGTACACCTTTAACTATCTGATGCCCGCCGGGGGGGTTCGGGTGAGCGCCATTTTATGCACCGCTGCCCGCTATGCCGAACGTCTGGTAAGCCATGATGCCACTTTTCGCGTACTCACCCATCTGCGCATCTTTACCTTTAAGCGCTTATTGCCCCTGACCCCGGGTGCTATCCAACGATTCCGTCAGGCGGATCTGTTAAATCGTCTGGTGGCCGATATCGACACTCTGGATCACCTCTATCTGCGTCTGCTGTCACCACAGATCTGCGCGCTGGTAATTATCGCGGTGGTAACTGCCGGTCTGAATCTGCTGAGCAGCACCCTGGCCCTGACTCTGGGTGCCATTATGCTCGGCCTGCTGATACTGTTGCCCTGGTCTTTTTACCATGCGGGCAAAGGCATTGGCCGTGACTTAACCCTGCTGCGTAGTCAATATCGGGTGCAGTTGGCGGGTTGGTTACAGGGCCAGGCTGAACTGGTGATCTTTGGTGCCCTGAGCCGTTTTCGCCAGGCGCTGGATAGTACCGAATCCCAGTGGCTGCGGCGTCAGCAGCAGCAAAATCACCTGAGCGCGTTATCACAAAGTCTGATGATTCTGGCTTCCGGGCTGACAGCCACCCTGATGCTGTGGCTGGCGGCCGGACTCTTTACCGGTAGTAGCTCTGCCGGTGCGTTGGTCGCGCTGGTGGTGTTTGTCACCCTGGCGGCTTTCGAAGCGCTGGGGCCGGTTGCGGCTGCCTATCAGCATCTGGGGCATGTGATCACCTCAGCGCAGCGGGTTTCCCAGATGTTAAATCAATCCCCTGCGGTCAGTTTTGTGGAGGATGCCACGGCACAAAGCGCGCAGACAAACAGTGCCGCTTCTGTTCACATCGAGGACCTCTCTTTTACTTATCCGGGACAGGCGCACGCGGTATTACAGCAGATCAGCCTGAACATCTCCGCCGGTGAACATGTTGCTCTGCTGGGGCACACCGGATGTGGTAAATCCACTCTGCTGCAGTTGCTGACCCGCGCCTGGGATCCTCAGGGAGGCGAGATTCGTCTTAACCAGCAGCCGTTACGCCAATATAGCGAAAACGCATTGCGCCAGATGATGAGCGTGGTGCCGCAACGCATCCATGCTTTTAGTGCCACGCTGCGTGATAATTTACAACTGGCGGCACCCGAGGCCTCAGATCAACAACTATCCGCTGCCTTACACCAGGTTGGGCTGGACAATTTGCTGCAGGGGGAGGGACTCAACGCCTGGCTCGGTGAGGGGGGACGTCAACTCTCCGGGGGCGAATTACGCCGTCTGGGCATCGCCCGTGCCTTGCTGCACTCGGCACCTGTTTTACTGTTGGATGAGCCGACTGAAGGGCTGGACAGCGCTACTGAGCAGCAGATCCTGCACCTGCTGACAGGCCTGGGCCGAGAGAAAACCCTGCTGGTGGTGACCCATCGCCTGACCGG
>JBOFSC010000508.1:0-1470 GCA_051651345.1 Enterobacteriaceae bacterium | reverse complement strand
TAAACCCGCTTTTTGCAGTTCCTGCTTCACCGCCGCCACATGGACCGCACTGTAGTTGGGCTCCCGACCACCACGCAGAATAATATGGCAATCGCTGTTACCCGTGGTGGTCACAATCGCAGAGTGGCCATATTTGGTTACTGACAGGAAATTATGAGACTCTTTGGCCGCGCCAATCGCATCGATGGCGATTTTAGTCGTGCCATCGGTACCATTTTTAAAGCCCACAGCACAGGAGAGGCCAGAAGAGAGCTCGCGGTGCACTTGCGACTCCGTGGTTCTGGCCCCGATCGCCCCCCAACTCATCAGATCCGCAACATATTGCGGGCTGATCATATCCAGGAACTCACCCGCAGTCGGCAGGCCCATATTGTTAATATCCAGCAACAGCTTTCTGGCAATACGCAACCCTTCATTGATATCGTAACTGTTGTTCATCTGCGGATCATTGATCAACCCTTTCCAGCCGACGGTGGTTCTCGGCTTTTCAAAATAGACCCGCATCACGATTTCCAGCTCATCTTTAAACTGTTCGCGCAGGGGCTGTAAGCGCTGAGCATATTCCAGAGCGGCCTTAGGATCGTGAATCGAACAGGGACCAATCACCACCAACAGTCGATCTTTATGCCCCTGCACCAGATCATGGATCGTACGCCGCGACTGGAGTACCGTATCTGCCGCCTGGTCCGTTGCCGGAAAACGCTCCAGCAAGGCAATGGGGGGAAGTAACTCTTTTATCTCTTTAATTCGTAAATCATCATTGCGATAGTTCATATTAACACCTGGTCGTAAAATGCCTGCTCCCACTTACCCGTTGTCTTTCAAGTTACAGCGTTGTTGGCTGCGCAAATTCAGCCGAATCACATACTGATGTATGCTCATCGACTGAATTTGCTTGCCGCCTAGCCGCAACTCGAAATACTTAGGGTATTACCCGCCCTGTTTCAAGGCATCAGAGGACGAGAGCCTCTCTCCTGTGCGCTTTTAATCCAGCGCACCGTTCCATTTGCCGCAATAAAGGTCAGAATCAGATACTCCAGCGCCATAAAATAGACGCCTTGCAGGGTAAATATCACGATACTGATCAGATTGATGACGACCCATAACAACCAGTTTTCCACGTACTTGCGTGTCATCAACAGCATGGCGACAATAGAAAATATCATCATACAAGAATCCCAGAAGGGGAACGCATCAGGTTCTAATTGGGGATACGCAACATCAAATCCCCCCTTCTGCATCACCATTATGGCAATACGCGTTAACTGATTAAAGACTTTATCAATATTAAAGGTCATCAGGGTGATGCCGACGATACAAAATAGCAGCCAGAGTATCGCTTTACGCCTCGGTAACCAGCGTATTTGCAACCTGCCGTGATCTCCGGACTGGACACGGCTCCAGGCATACCAGCCGTAGAGATTGGACGCGAAGAAGAAAATTTGCAGTAACAGCGTGGCGTAGAGCTGG
>JBOFSC010000507.1:0-4005 GCA_051651345.1 Enterobacteriaceae bacterium | reverse complement strand
TTCACCATGGTTAAACAGACCGCGATAGATGCCCGCCGGAACTGAGATCAGATCGCGCTCCTTTAATTGGGTTTGATACTCATTGTTGCCGTCGCGCACAAAAAGTGTGATCGAGCCGCGCAGCAGAAAAAAGACCTCTTCCACATCATCATGCACATGCAACGGCCCTTCACATTTCGCCGGCAGCACCATGGTGGAGAAGGTAAAGTGCTCCGCCGGCACCGTATTGACATCTGCGGACACTCCGGCGGCACCGGTGCCGATATAGCGCATCTGTGCGCGGCGATATTTGGGATCGTAATCCGCCTGGAACTTCAGGGCATTCCAGTCATAGGTGCGTCCCTCAAAACGGGCAATGCGTGACTCCACCCAGTCGCCCAGGGAGATGTCCTGAGGCTTCAGTTCCTTACTGCGATCAATAACGGATTGATTCATCTTTCTGACTCCTTATATTCATCTTGTCTAGTAACGCCTGATCAGCGGCAACAGTGCCAGGCTGCCGATCAAGGCCATAATCACTAAAAACATCAGTCCTGAATCCATACTGCCGCTGATGCCAATTAATGCGCCCATCACCAGAGGTGCCAGTGCCCCTGCCAGATTGCCGAACCCATTAAAAATCCCGCCCGCGGTGGCGCTGACCCGCTGGGACGTAGCCTTACCCAAGAGCGCGAACACATTGGGTGCTCCGGCTCCCCACATAAACATGCTAAAAGCCATGGCGAATACCACGGCAGAGGGCGTATCGAGAGAGAGCACCAGGGCGAGCCCGGCTGCAGCACCCACCAGAGAACAGAAACAGATAGCGGCACGGCGGTCGGAGCGATCCGATAGCCAGGCTCCCAGAATCTCGCCCACCAGCATGCCGATAAAAGGCAGGGAGGTGAGAATACCAGCGGCAGCGATATCGATCTGTTTGCCCTTGATCAGATAGCTGGGCAGCCAGCTGTTCATACCCCAGAGATAGGTCAGAAAGGCGACGTTGAACAGACAGATCAGCCAGAAATGCCAGTTGGCGAACAGTTGCCGCCGCTCCTGTATCCGATCCGGTATGGGCTGGGCGCTGACAGGATCCCGGGCCGCTTTAGCCATCTCTTGCGGCCCCACCCTGACATGACGTAACCCATAATAGACAAACAGGATCACCGGCAGAGTCAAACACGCCATCGTGAAGAAGGTGGCACGCCAGCCGAAATGCTGCAGGATATAGAGCGTCACCGGAAAGCCGATAGCCGCACCAATAGGCGTGCCGAGCAGCCATAACATGGTGGCACGGGCCTGCAGATGGGAGGGGAAGGTATGACGCACAATGGCAAAGGCCAGAGCGAACAGCGGCCCCTCAGCCACGCCCAACAAAATGCGCAGGATCACCATCATCTGATAAGAGCTTGTCAGGCCCATCAGCAGCATCAGCAGGCACCAGCTCGCCATCATCCACACCATCAGTTGCACCGGGCGGAACATATCGCCAATGGTACTCAGCAGGGCAGAGGAGATGCCGTAAGAGAAGAGAAAAACCGTCATTAATAAGCCCAACAGCGCTGGCTGTTGCGACCCTTTTTGCGCCAGCCCCAAATCGCTTACAAACGTCTGATCCGTAAACAGTGCCGTAATGCTGACCTTGTCAAAAAAAGCCAGCAGAACACAGGTGAGCAGCGCCAGGGGAATAACCCAGCGAACCTTCTTCTCCTGTTGGGGTCCATCGCGATCCATCGGATGACTTAAAGAGAGGGTGTTATCATTGTTCATACCATTCATTCGCCTCCATACATCTATTGGTCATTAACGCAGCGTCATCAGAGAAAAATCGGGATCGGTCAGTTGTTGCGGCTGCAGTACCCGCCCTGATGCCATCCAGCGTTTTGCCAGCTTGATAGCCCGCCCATCGTTGAACGCCACCATCTGCACCAGTTGGTTCTGCTTATTGAGAGAAAAAAAGAGTTGGCTGTTACCCGTTTGTCGATATAGCGCCAGGCTCTGTTGTGCGGGGATTCCCACAATCTGAATATTGTTGTCGTACTGATCTGACCAGACCCAGGCGGGTTCGTCATAGCCTGCAGTATGGTTATCCAGCATACTGCGCGCCGCCACGATGGCCTGATTCTGCGCATACTCCCAGGATTGCAGGCAGATCCCCAGTTGCGGATGCTGGGCTACATCTCCGGCAGCAAAAATATCGGCGTGGCTGGTACGCCCCTGGGCATCCACCACAATGCCTTGTTCGACCTTAAGACCCGCCTGGCGCGCCAGATGCAGATTGAGTTCAATGCCGGCTCCCACCACTACCAGCGGATAGGCTTCAGACGGGCTTTTGTCACTGCTCAGCATCAGCGCATCGCCCGCTCCCTGATGCAGAACAATCTCTCCGCAATCGCAGTACACCTGCACCCCCTGTTGCTGATGCATCTGCAGCAGGGTGGCGGAGACCGTTGCATCCACACTGCGCATACAGAGTGCGGGCTGGCGTTCAAACAGCGTGACCTGCTTGCCCAACTGACGGGCGGTAGCGGCAATCTCCAGTCCAATCCAGCCCCCACCGATCACCGCCAGACGATCACACTGCTGCAATCGCTGCCTTAGCTGGCAGGCATCATCCCAGCTACGCAGGGTCATCACCTGCGGATATTGCAACCACTCAGGTACTGGTACACGAGCCCTGGCCCCCGTGGCAATCAGCAGTTTGTGATAGGCGATCTCCTCTCCACTGGTGAGCAGCACGCTGCGCTTTTGCGGATTAATCTGCTCAACCCGTTGCGGGCGACGCCACTCAATATCAAGCTGCGTCATCTCCTGTTCACTGAACAGGCGGCTCAAATTCACGCTATCGTCACTGGCTGACAGCACCTGCTTGCTGAGGGGCGGACGTTCATAGAAGTCGTGGAGCTCATCGCTGATCACCGTTAAAGGTCCGTGATAGCCTTCGCCACGCAGGGTTCTGGCTGCCCAGCCGCCCGCCTGTCCGCCACCGATAATCACGATGCCACCTGCGGTCACCTCTCCGTTCATACGGCCTCCGGGGTCTTGACCTGGCGGCGGGTGCTGTCATCGATGCCCCCCTCCACCGCCCATTCAGTGAAAGAGGTAAGTGAGTGTTCAAATTCGCGCGGTTGCCACTTCTCTGTCAGGTAGTCATCGTTGGTGTAGTATTCGAAGGCCCCACCCGTTGGGCTGTTGACATACCAGAAGTAGGCGGAGGAGACAGGATGTCGTCCGGGGCCGATAAATGTGCTCCAGTTGTGGCGGTTCATCGCCAGTCCGCCGCCGATCACCTCGTGGATATCACGCACCGTAAAGGCCACATGGTTAAGGCCACGCGCCTTTCTGGCGGGCAGATGGAGTAAAAACAGATGATGATGGGTGCCGCATACCTCAGAACGCAGGAATACCGCTCTGTCGATATAGCGATCAGAGACATGAAATCCCAGTTTATGACGATAGAAAGCCTCTGACCGCGCCAGGTCCTGCACAAAAAACACCACATGACCGATATTGATCGGCTGGGCGCGCTCATAGACCGGGCTGGGTATATCAACCCGGCGCATATCGCCCCATTGATTGATCGCGGGGATCTCCAGACGGACTTCACGCTGCTGGCTTAAGGCAAAACGCAGGGTCAACCCGTTAGGGTCCTGACACTCGATAAACTCTTCTCCGGCAACAAATCCGGGCTCATCGGCAAGTTGTGCGGAGAGGCGCTGTAGCGTTTCCTGGGATGCCACACCCCAGGTGATGCGCCTCAGGGTGGAGCCAGGTTCAAAGGCGGCGGGCCGTGCGCTGCTTTGCAGAGGATAGAGGACCACTCTGGCACCCGTTAAGGTGGTGAAGGTGGGATTTTCGCAGCCCTCCAGGGGAGTCAGCCCAAAATCCAGCATAAATTGCTGACACCGGGCCACATCTTCTACGCCAAACTCAAGTGACTCTATGGTCGTGATGCTCATTATTGCTACTCCTTCAGGTGTTTTCGCCTTTTTTGGCGTGCAAAAGCCCCAGTCCTTTAAGGTGAGA
>JBOFSC010000506.1:0-3195 GCA_051651345.1 Enterobacteriaceae bacterium | reverse complement strand
TGGCGTGTTGTGATCTGTGGCAAACTTTTGCCCTGGGGGAAAAAACGACTGGGCGTCGATTTTATCATTATCAAATGGCGGTCTCTCAGATTGAGACAAAAACAGGATTATTTAGCCAACCAGGGGTGGAGATGCTGGCAGGTCTGTTTAAAAAGCGCCTCATCCAACTGGCCTACTCGCAGAAAACGGGCCACCAGTTCCCAGGCAAGATAGAGCCAGCGCCGCGCCATAAAAGAGTCTGCCACCGGGGCCCGGCGCAGATAACTGCTCAGTAACTGTGCCGGTAACCCCTGGACACTTAATCTGAACAGTTCATACTCCCTGGGGGCCCAGAGCATAATGCCAGGATTGATCATCGCCACCAGTTGCTGGCTGTCGGGATCTTTCAGGATACTGCGCAGGGTCAAATTGCCATGCACCAGCACGGCATTATCGTCAAAATCAAAGAATAATTCATTGAGTTGCTGTAAGGATCGCGCCAGTATTCTGAACTCGTCTGAAGCGAATGGTGTACGCTCCTGCTGCTGCACACCCTGCCATAAAGAGCAGAGATAGCGCTGATACCACTCCAGCCATTTTCCTTCATGGCACATATCCACCATGCCCACCCAACCACGGCTGTCGAGCCGATGCCAGGCCAGCAGTGAATCCACCACCTGCTCCAGCAAACAGTGGTTGTGGCCACTGTCCGCTTTAGGATCATCGGCATAGATCCCCGGCAGACGCTCCAGCAGCAGCAGCTCCTGGTACGGTGCACGCGTCAGATTAACGATACCGTATACGGCGGGAACCCGGGTAATTCCCTCCCGGGCCAGGAGAGAGAGTTTATAGGCTTCCTGCCCGGCAATGCCTTCACAGAAGTAGGTTTTCGCTATCACGGGCAGCGTTGAACCCTGCTGGTTATATAACTGGTAAAGATGGGCGTAACTATATTCGCGGATCTGTTCCATATGGCTCAGTGATTCGCCCAATGCTACGCCCAGCTCTGCCTTAAGATTATCCATATTGCTCTCCCGCAAAAATATACCCGTCATCTTTCAAGTTGCAGGGGTGTTGGCTACGTCGGCTCACCCCAGTCACTTAGTTATCTAAGCTCAGGGGATTCGCCTCCTTGCCGCCTACCTACAACTCGAAATCTAAAGGGTATAGATACAGCAACGCTCCTGCTACCTCTTTACCTCAACAGGTTCTGTGCAGCGCGGCAATCACCCGCTGCAAATCCTCCCGGGTATCGACACCGGCATGGGGGGCCGCCTGGGTGATACCAACATGAATCCTCTCGCCATACCACAGCACCCGCAGCTGCTCAAGTAACTCTATCTGCTCCAGCGGGCTCTCTTGCCAGGAAACATACTGCTGAATAAAACCGGCACGATAAGCATAAATGCCAAGATGGCGTAACCACAGGTGTGAATGCTGGCTGGCTTTCTGTGGGAACTGCTCACGATCCCACGGCACCGGCGCCCGGGAAAAATAGAGCGCATGACCATGCATATCCCGCACTACCTTAACAACATTTGGATTAAATATCTCCTGCATATCGTCTATCGCTACCGCCAGTGTCGCCATTTTTGTCTCACTGGCCGCCAGATTTTCCGCCACCTCACGGATAATCTGCGGTGGAATCAACGGCTCATCGCCCTGCACATTGACGATAATCTGCTCGGGTGCAAATCCATACTGTTCAATAACCTCGGCCAGGCGCTCTGTGCCCGAGTGATGGTCTGTCCGGGTCAGGCACACTTCTCCACCGTGGCGAATCACCACTTCCGCCACATCAGGATGGTCAGTGGCAACGATCACTCTGTCTGCACCTGAAGCCTGCGCCTGCTCCATCACCCTGACCACCATGGGTTTACCGACGATATCTAATAGCGGCTTACCCGGTAAGCGTGTTGATGCAAAGCGTGCTGGTATAATTGCAATAAAATTCATGCGTTTTTTTCTTCATCGCTCAAAGGTCGTGCTTCAGTTTCCAGCAAGACCGGAATGCCATTACAGACAGGATAAGCCAGATGCTCAAAGCGGCAGATCAGCTCCTGCTTTGACTGGCTCAGGACAAGCTTGCCATGGCACAGCGGACAGGCAATAATCTCCAGCAAACGGTAATCCATCATATTCTCCAGGTAACGCTCAACAAGCCGCTACATTACCATAAATCACTACTCAGATGGCACCCGCCATAGTATTAACATACCGCCGCCATTGCTAATACAGATTAATTAATTTTTATAACACATTTGCGCGTTATGTAACATTTTTACTGTGGTTTTTCCATTCTTTGCAGACAGTAAAATCGGGTAAGGCTGTATCAGATTGAGAGAGTTCCTCTATCAATTTGAAAATTTCACGCATAATAGCCTGTTTCAATGGAAACTAAAAGACAATGCTTCTTATTTAACTTACAACCATCAGCCAGCACCACTCACAAGCACCGCTTTTTTATCTTCCCTGTGTAAGTTATTGCGAACACCTTCACAATTATTCTGCTTAATATTTTATCTTTCGGCCTGCTGGCACAATTGTTGCGTTTAGATTTTACTTAGAACAGGGGAGCATTAAGTCTCCTGCATATTATCCACAGCTATCTCTGATGGCGCCTCTATTTACGGTTATCTGACTGGCGCTCGTAGTAGCGTTACGTAAGGAGACATAATAATGAGTGCAACTGCTGCACAACCACGCATCAAACGTGTCGATGGCATCGCCAAAGTCACCGGTTCCGCTGTTTATGGCAATGATATCAAAATGCATGGCATGCTTTATGGCGTCTGTCGCTATGCCGATATTCCTGCCGGTCATATAGACAGTATCGATCTCAGTGCCGCTGAAAAAGTGCCAGGCGTCGTCAGGATCGCCACTTACCAGGATATTCCCGGAGAGCCTGTCGTCGGGATTATCGTTAAGGATTATCTGCCCATAGTAAAAGATGAGGTGGTCTTCCATGGTGATGTGATCGCCGTCGTCGCGGCTGAAACCTATGAGGCCGCCTGTAAAGCCTCCGATCTGATCAAGGTTAACTACACCCCCTACACCCCCATCAGCGATGTGGAAGAGGCGCTGAAACCCGGTGTCCGCATCATCCCTCATGGTAAGGATAACAATATTGCGGCCCACCACCATACCATCAAGGGGGATGTGGAGTCGGGTTTTGCCGCTTCTAAACATATTCTGGAGCGTCAATATGAAGTGGGC
>JBOFSC010000505.1:0-2316 GCA_051651345.1 Enterobacteriaceae bacterium | reverse complement strand
ATGCCGGCGCGGTGGCTGTGCCTTTGGTTATCGGCTCGACTCTGGGCTTAAGTAAAGATGTGGTGGCTTATCTCATCAGTGCGGATCTTTTCTGCTGTGGGGTGGTTACCTTATTACAGTGTGTCGGTATCGGACGCTTTGCGGGTATTCGTCTGCCGGTGATTATGTCGGTTACCTTCGCCGCAGTGACGCCCATGCTGGCCATTGGCGGCAACCCGGAATTGGGTCTGACCGGTATTTTTGGCGCAACTATCGCATCGGGGTTAATTTGCACCCTGATAGTGCCATTGATCGGCAGATTGATTCCCCTGTTCCCGACCCTGGTCACCGGTATCGTCATTACCTCTATCGGTCTGAGTATTATCGGGGTCGGTATTGACTGGGCCGCAGGGGGTAAGAATAACCCAGATTATGGTAATCCTCTCTACCTGGGTATTGCCACAGCCGTGCTGGTATTTATTCTGGTGGTGACCCGGTTTGCCAAAGGCTTTATCGGTAATGTCTCGGTGCTGCTGGGGATCCTGTTCGGTTTTATTGTCTCCTATGCTCTGGGGCTGGTCAGTTTTCAGGGGGTGCAGGATGCAGCCTGGTTTGAAGTGATCGTACCGTTTAAATTCGGCTGGCCGGTGTTTGAACCCTTCTCCATCATCACCATGACCCTGATTGTGCTGATCGTCTTTATCGAATCCATGGGGATGTTTTTTGCCCTGGGAGATATTGTTGGTCGACCGGCCAATAAGGATGACATTGTGCGCGGTTTGCGTGTCGATGGTATCGGTACCGTGATTGGCGGGCTGTTTAACAGCTTCCCCCATACCTCATTTTCGCAGAATATCGGCCTGGTCAGTGTCACCGGCGTCTACAGCCGTTGGGTCTGTATTATGTCCGGCTTTATTCTGATCACCTTTGGTCTGGTGCCCAAAATGGCGATTCTGGTGGCCTCTATTCCGCAATTTGTACTGGGAGGTGCGGGGATTGTGATGTTCGGTATGGTACTGGCCACCGGTATCAAAATGCTGGCTCGGGTCAACTATGACAACAAATATAACCTCTATATCGTCGCCATCAGTTTAGGGATAGGGATGACGCCTATCGTGGCTAAGAACTTCTTTATCCAGTGGCCTGACGCCATGCAACCGCTGTTACATAGCGGTATCCTGCTGGCGACCATCTGTGCCGTTTCATTAAATCTCTATTTCAATGGCTACAACCCGGGCAGTGTTGAACATGGTGGTCATGCTGAGGAGATAAAGGAGAGTAAGGCTGAAACTCAGTCTGAATAGTTGTGCTTCAGGATATTACCACTTGCAACGCTGCCAAACCTGAACCACGTCACCGCCTGTCAGACGGTGGCGTGCTGGATCCAGGGTAGTTGAGGAGCGTTATCGTTATGACCGGTGTTACAAAAGGAAATCAGAATTCACAGCAAGCTCACTAGAGAGAGTGAGAGCCACATCTCCTGTGTCCTCACTCTGGTAGAATCAAAACTGAAATCAACGTATTGATTAGTCTATGCTATCACTATCTAAGATATTATTGATATGATGCTTGATCATACACTCCACAGGGCGACTGCTCATAGTCAGTGTACTATTATACTTATTCAGCGGTATCTCACATGCCGTATCCCGTATCTCTTGGTGGTCTGGACTATATGGCATAGCATCCAGTTCAGACAGCATCTTGTGACTTTTCACATCCTGTATCCATGGTGTGGGATCACTTTTGTCGCTGGCAATAATCTCCACAAAATACATATCGTTCATGAGTCCTTTAGCATCCCAGTCCAGTACTTGCTGCCAGCTTTTCTGATCAGAAATGCGGGTTGAATAATAGATTCCTCCCCCACTGTTTTTACTTATCCATATCGCATGGGCGTTGGTTATCACTTCAACCATTGATCTATCAGCAATGTTATCCTTGTGAATCATATCGATAAGTTGCGCATTAGGTGGGGTTTTAGTATTTAACATCCAGCAGAGATTCTGATCTGTATCCCGTGCCAAATATTTTTCCAGTCTGAAGACTGGAAATTTGGGATCCTGACTATAAGTATCAAATTGTGCAGAATCTATTTGATCAAGCAATATTGTTACCCTTTCCCCTTGCGTGTTGTTAAAAGTCACTTGATTATCATGAGAAACCACCCAGGTTCCATCTTTTAGGGTTCTAAGTGACATTCATATGTAGGTACTTAAGCTCATAACACATTGATGTACCTTTAATTCATTACAGGGTAAATACTAAGACCTAACGATAGCAACATACTTTTCTGATCTCGCCTGGGATGAGCTCGTTGACCATGAGTCGCAAAAA
>JBOFSC010000504.1:0-7953 GCA_051651345.1 Enterobacteriaceae bacterium | reverse complement strand
CAGTTAATCTTAGATCCAGAGCAATACCCTCAGCTCTCCCCTGAATGGCTGACGCAACTGCCCGAACGGCGTGGACTTTCCGGCGATAAATGCGTCTGTTATCAGCGCGGCGCTCACATTTTCCTGACTACCTGTCTTTATGCCATGATAAACACTTATAACCGTGTCAAAACCCGCTGATTATTCTGTATGACATTATTGTCAGTGGCGAACTTTACAATAGCGGATTCTATTGCTATATTCTGCACACCTTTCGAATCGGAGATATTTCTTGGACAGTATAAGTAGCAGCGATATAATTTAGGCAAGCCAACTTATCTCCATCCAGTTGCTTGCCTGACCAGGCGGGCAACTCACTTCTCAAGTGCTGTATACCCGAAATTAAATAGACGTTTCTGACCCTGAGGGTCGGATTGAATTGATTTTGTTGAGGTATCGGCAATGTTACAGCATCGTCACTGTTTGTTTCCTCCGGGTAACTGATCACCGACAACATCTATGGACAAAGATCTGTGCCGTATTCTGACGGCCACGATCTGATCCATAGATTTCTTAATGAGTTCAAGCCTTTGCTAACGGAACAGGTTTCGGTTGGCTGACGGGCTGGACTCTCAGGTGATCATTTGATTATTCCGCCAGCCGCAGTCGCGGTTGTAACTGGAATAATCCAGTAAGGGAGGAGAAAGCAATGATATGGGCTCCTTTTACACTTAATCTGTTGTTAGCCATCTCCCTCGGTGCCCTTATTGGTGCTGAGCGTCAATGGCGGCAGAGAATGGCGGGTCTGCGGACCAATGCCCTGGTGGCGGTGGGTGCTGCCGTGTTTATTCTTTCATCATTTACCACCTCGGCAGATAGTCCGGGACGTATCGCCGCGCAAATTGTTTCTGGGATCGGCTTTCTCGGTGCCGGTGTGATTATGCGGGAAGGCTTTAATGTGCGCGGCCTGAACACCGCTGCCACCCTGTGGTGCTCAGCCGGTGTGGGCGTATTAAGCGGGCTGGGGCAATATACTCAGGCCATCATCGCCACCTTGATTATTCTGTCCGCTAATATTTTATTGCGCGAAGCGGCACAACGTATTAATAAGCAGCCGCACCAGCATGCCACGGAATTAGAGGTGAAATATAATATTCACGTCACCTGTGATTCTGCTGATGAGATTATTATCAGAAGTCTGCTATTACAGACATTAACCAATATGTCGGTCACCCTGCACGCTTTATATAGTGCAGATGACCCAAACTCCCCCGGTGCACTGGATGTGAATGCACAAATCTCTGGTTCACCGGCATCACAAAAAGAGATTGAACAAATTGTCAGTCGGATCAGTCTGGAAAAGAGTGTCAGCGCCATTAACTGGCAGATTCTTTCCCTGGAACCGGCCGCAACCTAAATTAAGGAGAATAAAAAATGCTCGAACCTCCAGGTAGATACAGCAGAAATAGCGGCTTGTCACAAGCCAGAGATAATTTACTGATGATGTATAAGATGGTTATAGGATATCTATTATGCTGCAAAAAACTCAAACCAGCGCTGAGGCTCAAAATAGCCCCGCTGCTAAGAAGAAAGGACTGTTTGCAATAGAAAAGGAGGCAAAGAATAATCTGGAGACAACGCTTGCCAACCTGCGTAGCAATTTAAACGGTCTGGATAACGATGATGTTGAAGAGCGGCTGGAAAGCTTCGGCCCGAATGAAGTGGCTCATGATAAGGCGCCCCCTGCTCTGGTGCAGCTTCTGCTCGCCTTCAACAACCCTTTTATCTATATTCTGCTGATACTGGCAGGTATCTCTTTTTATACCGATTACTGGATGCCCATTAAAAGCGGCGAAGAGACCGATTTAACTGGGGTAATTATTATCGTCACCATGGTATTTCTCAGCGGCATGTTGCGTTTCTGGCAAGAGTTCAGAACCAATAAAGCGGCGGAAGCCCTTAAATCCATGGTGCACACCACGGCAACCGTATTACGCCGCAGCTTTGATGAGAGCACGCAACCGGAAAAGCGCGAAATCGCTATCGATAAGCTGGTGCCCGGAGATGTTATTTTCCTTTCTGCCGGGGATATGGTGCCCGCAGATGTAAAGATCATTGAATCCCGTGACCTGTTTATCAGCCAGGCGGTATTGACCGGTGAGTCACTGCCCATCGAAAAATACGATACCCTGGGTGATGTGATCATGAAGTCGAGAGATCTCTCTCCGGCCGAATCCGATGATCTGCTGTCTCTTTCCAATATCTGTCTGATGGGCACTAACGTCACCAGCGGTACGGCAACTGCCGTCGTGGTGGCAACAGGCGCACGCACCTACTTCGGCTCTCTGGCAAAATCCATTGTCGGCACCCGGGCACAGACGGCATTTGACCGTGGCGTTAACAGCGTCAGTTGGCTGTTAATCCGCTTTATGCTGGTCATGGTACCGATTGTGCTGCTGATCAATGGTTTTTCCAAAGGGGATTGGGGTGAAGCCACTCTGTTTGCTATCGCAGTGGCGGTGGGCTTAACACCGGAAATGTTGCCGATGATCGTCAGTGCTAACCTGGCGAAAGGCGCTATCGCCATGTCACGGCGTAAGGTGATCGTCAAAAGACTCAATGCCATTCAAAACTTTGGCGCCATGAATATCCTCTGTACCGACAAGACCGGCACCCTGACTCAGGATCGGATCATTCTGGAGCAGCACCTGGATATCAATGGCAACAGAGCCAAAAAAGTATTGCAGCTGGCCTGGCTCAACAGCTACCACCAAAGTGGTCTGAAGAACCTGATGGATAAAGCTATCGTCTACTTCTCCCGGGGTAAGGAGGAGGTAGAGGAGGTGCGTGGTTACACTAAAGTCGATGAAATCCCGTTTGACTTTGTGCGCCGTCGTCTCTCCATTCTGGTGGAGGAAGCGGGCTCAGATCCCCTTCTGGTATGTAAAGGTGCCGTGGATGAGATGCTGGCTATCTGTACTCATCTGGAGCTCGATGGTGTGGTTGAACCTATCGATGCACAGCGCCGTGAGCAACTTATGCGCCAGGCGAACGATTATAACGAAGAGGGCTTCCGGGTTCTGCTTATTGCCTCCCGTAGCCTGAGCAATGGCGATGCTCACAGAACCCTGAGTGTAGATGATGAGCGCGATATGATCCTGCAGGGTTTTCTGACCTTCCTCGATCCGCCCAAGGAGAGTGCACAAGAGGCTATCGCCGCGCTGCGCGAAAATGGTGTCACGGTTAAAGTGCTAACCGGTGATAACCCTACCATCACCTGTAAAATCTGTCGTGATGTGGGTCTGGAGCCAGGAACTCCCCTGCTGGGTAGTGAGCTGGAAACCATGAGCGAGGAGGCATTGTCCGAGATCGTTGAGCAGCGCACCGTGTTTGCCAAACTGACGCCGTTGCAGAAATCCCGGGTACTGAAATCGTTACAGAGTAAAGGTCATACGGTCGGCTTCCTCGGTGATGGTATCAATGATGCTCCGGCCTTGCGCGATGCGGACGTGGGTATCTCTGTGGATTCCGGTACGGATATCGCCAAAGAGTCCGCAGATATTATTCTGCTGGAGAAGAACCTGATGGTTCTTGAAGAGGGTGTGATCAAAGGACGCCAAACCTTCGGTAATATCATCAAGTATCTGAATATGACTGCCAGCTCCAACTTTGGTAACGTCTTTTCCGTGCTGGTGGCCAGTGCCTTTATCCCTTTCCTGCCGATGCTGGCAATACATCTACTGCTGCAGAACCTGATGTATGACATCTCTCAGCTCACCCTGCCCTGGGATCGGATGGACAAGGAGTTTCTGCGTAAGCCGCGTAAATGGGATGCCGGTAATATCGGTCGCTTTATGCTGTGGATTGGCCCGACCTCTTCCGTGTTTGATATCACCACCTATGCCCTGATGTGGTATGTGTTTGCCGCCAATAGCGTGGAGATGCAGGCCCTGTTCCAGTCCGGCTGGTTTATTGAGGGATTGCTGTCTCAAACTCTGGTGGTGCATATGCTGCGCACCCAGAAGATCCCCTTTATCCAGAGCACTGCCGCCCTGCCAGTGGTTCTGATGACCACATTGATTATGGCGGTCGGCATCTATGTGCCCTTCTCACCGCTGGGTCATGCGGTGGGTCTGGTGCCCCTGCCCTGGGAATATTTCCCCTGGCTGGTGGCAACACTGCTGTGCTACTGCCTGTTAACCCAGGGAATGAAGCGCCTCTATATCCGTCGCTTCGGTCAGTGGTTCTAATCCAGTGAAGTGCCATCAGAATATGGCAAGGTGATTAAAGTGGGCAGAACTCTGCTGAGTCTGCCCCATACTTATGAGGAGTCGTGATGGGCAATCAAGCTGTATTCCATGAATCATTGCATCATCACTTCGGCCAGTTTTTTCAAATGGACGAGGTGGTTTTTCAGCATAAAAGCGAACATCAGGATCTGCTGATTTTCGACAATCGCGATCTGGGTCGGGTGATGGCGCTGGATGGGATTATCCAGACCACAGAAAAAGATGAATTTATCTATCACGAGATGATGGCCCATGTGCCCCTGTTCGCCCAGGGTAACCCAGAAAAGGTGCTGATTATTGGCGGCGGTGATGGTGGCTCATTGCGTGAAGTGTGTCGTCACCATTCAGTTAAGCAAATAGTGATGGTGGAGATCGATCCTTCGGTAGTTGAGCTCTGCCGCCGCTATTTACCCCGGCACAGTGACGGGGCTTTTGATGATCCTCGTTTCCAACTGGTTATCGATGATGGGGTCAAATTTGTTACTCAGTGTGAGGAAAAATTTGATCTGATTATCTGTGACTGTACCGATCCGGTGGGCCCCGGAGCGGTTCTGTTTAGCCCTACTTTTTACCAGGCCTGTGCCCGTGCCCTTAATGAGCGCGGGATTTTTATCGCCCAAAATGGCGTGTGCTTTTTCCAGCAGGCAGAGGCGGTCAGCAGCTATCACCACCTCACAACCTGTTTTCAGGATGTCTCATTTTATCAGGCGGCAATTCCCACCTACTACGGCGGCATGATGGCCTTTGCCTGGGCCAGCCATGATCCCTCATTAAGCCAGGTGCCGTTAAACACCCTGCAGGAGAGATTCAACCAGGCGCAGATCCCGTGCCGGTATTATAACCCGGCGATCCATACCGGCAGTTTTGCCTTACCGCAATACCTGTTAGATGCACTTCACCATGGGTAATTCATGGTGCAGACTCTGTTTGGAGGTTAACAAAATTGAAAAAGCTAAAGTTACATGGGTTTAATAATCTCACCAAAAGCTTAAACTTTTGTATCTACGATATTTGTTATGCCCTGAATGAAGAGGAAAGGCAGAACTACATTCATTATATTAATGAACGTTATAATGCCAGTCGGATGACTGAGATTTTACGTACCACCTGCCATATGATCGGCGCCAATATTTTAAATATTGCTGGTCAGGATTATGAGCCGCAAGGGGCCAGTGTCACGATTATGCTCAGTGAGGAGCCCGTGGTGAATACACTCCCCGCCCAGGCTCACGCCCCCTCACTGGTGGCCCATCTGGATAAGAGTCATATCTGTGTCCATACCTATCCGGAGAGCTCACCGCAAAATGGCATTTGTACTTTTCGCGCAGATATTGAAGTCTCCACCTGCGGTCTGATCTCCCCCCTGAAGGCGCTGGACTATCTGATCGCTCAGTTGGAGTCGGATATCGTCACTATCGATTACCGCGTCAGAGGCTTTACCCGTGATATCAATGGGGTGAAACACTATATTGATCATAATATCCACTCGATTCAGAGTTATATGTCAGCCAATATTCGCAATCGCTATCAGATGTTTGATGTCAATATCAGTCAGGAAAACATCTTCCACACCCGAATGATGACCAACAGCTTCTCCCTGCAAGAGTATCTGTTTAATGTTAAACCGTAGCAACTCGGGCAGAAACAGCAGGAGAAGATCAGTCACTGTCTGCGTCAGGAGATGCAGGAGATTTACTACGGCCGCAATCTACACTGAACCCTTGCCCTCCCCTGCACGCGCAGGGGAGAAAACCTTGCCCTAAAAACAGGTTTCCAGGGTTTGCACTATCCGATACTGCTCATCCACCAGGTAAAGAATCCTCCACTTATCAAATGTCAGACAGGGGTGTGAGATGGCAAATGCCAGCAGATCGCCCACCTGGAGATCCACATGCGCCGGGAATTGCACCATCAGATGCTGATCCATAATCTGGCTGCTGATAATCTGCTCTGCCGGAGTGTCCAGGCGCTGTCCGTCACGAAAATGGGCAATGGTGCAGGGCAATCCCTCATCAAAAGAGGCATCCCGTTTGCCAAGGCCGATCACCGCCAGACCTGGTTCGGGCACTGACTGGACACAAGCGATCACTTCCAGCGCAGATTGCAGGTTACCCCCCAGTTGTTGCGCCTGACTATCCCGTTGCAGCAACGCTTCCTGCGCCTGAGCGTAAACCCCCTGATCATGGGTAATATAGCAGCCGGGACGAATCGCCCGCACCATCCCCTCAGGCAGATCGGCACCGGCAAATATCCCTGCCACCATATCAAACCAACTGGTGCCAGAGCCTGTTAACAGGCTCTCTTCGGTAGCCAATAACTGTTTCTGCCCCAACCACTGAGCCAGTTGTACCGCCTGTTGAACCAGCGCCTCAATGTGTGGCCGGGCACTGTCACCATGGAGGACACCCTCATAAAGCTCAACCCCTGCCAAACGAACCCCCGGCAATGGTGCCAGTGCCAGCGCCAGAGTTTGGGCCTGTTCGATAGTGCGACAACCGCAGCGTTTGCCCGCAACACCCAGTTCCAGCAGCACATTAACCTGCAGATTGTGATGACTGAAAAATTGCGACAGCTGCTCACCATTGGCAAGGCTATCCACACAGCAGTAAAAATGCAGCTCCGGGCAGGATCGCATCAGTTGCGCCACCAGCGCCATATTGGCCGCCCCCACCAACTGGTTAACCATAACCACCCGCCTGACTCCCGCCTGCACCGCCACCTTAGCCTGCCAGGCGGTGCCCACACTGATCCCCCAGGCCCCCTGCTGCACCTGCATTTGAAACAGTTGTGGCGACATGGTGGTCTTACCATGGGGTAGCAGTGCCACACCATGGCTGTCCGCGTAGTGCTGCATCCATTGCAAATTATTTTGCAGCGCAGAGTGTTTAATCAGGGCTGCAGGCAGGCAAATATCTCCCTGCAGAACATTATATTTTCGCTCTGCATCAATGCGAATAATGGCAGATTTATGGGTCACTGCAGAAATATCGTGATATTTCATAACAATCTCCTTACGCCTTATTGAATGCTGTCACTTTAAGTACCATGTTTTAAAATATTTAAATTCAATAAGATAGATTTTAAATTTGTAATTGTGAAATAAAGTATCATTAATCTGTTTTATGTTTGTGTAGTCTTTCACTGTTTTTACATTTTGTAAATGGCACTGTTACCTAAATGGCAAGGGGTGAATAATGAGTTACGAGATCGATATTATTTCGCGCATCAGCACAGGAGTGGCCGAGATGAGCGCCTCGGAAAAGAAGATCGCCCGTTTTATCCAGGATGATATTCATGGGGTGATTGCGCTGCCCATTGCCCAACTGGCAGCTAAAAGTGGCGTCAGTCAGGCCACCATCACCCGTTTCGCCCGCATGATTGGCTGCAAGGATGTACGCGATTTAAAAGTCAGGCTGGCACAATCTCTGGCTATCGGCCAGCGTTTTATCCATGAAGTGCCGGATCTGGAAGGCAGTGCCGCTTTATATGAAAGCATTATCAATATATTGAATATCAATAAAAAAGTATTGGATGAAGGTCTTATCCATAAAGCGGCACAGTGGATAGGTCAGGCACGGCAAACCATCGCTGTGGGAATGGGCGGGGGCTCCACCATCTGTGCCCAGGAGATCCAACACCGCTTCTTCCGTCTGGGCGTACCGGTATGTTACTACAACGACGGTTT
>JBOFSC010000503.1:0-13861 GCA_051651345.1 Enterobacteriaceae bacterium | reverse complement strand
GCGCCGTATTGCCCTCAAAAGCCAGCATATTATCCCAGTCGAAAATATAGTCTGTCGTGCGGTTTTTCGATAAGTCAGCATACTTAACCGCACCCATGGCCACCATATTGGCAATCTGAGCCAGTTCATCTTCGGGGAGTTGCGGGTTTTTAGCGCTGATTAACTGCTGCGCGCGCAGAACCGCCTCATCCAGCAGGGCGGACAACTTGACGGTGCCACCATCGCGGGTTTTAAACGGACGGCCATCTTTACCCAGCATCATACCAAACATGTGATGCTCAAGGGGAACCGACTCCGGCACATATCCCGCCTTACGCACGATAGTCCAGGCCTGCATCAGATGTTGATGTTGACGTGAATCGATATAATAGAGAATGCGAGCTGCCCCAAGCTGCTCATACCGATATTTGGCGCAGGCAATATCGGTGGTGGTATAGAGATAGCCGCCATCCCTTTTCTGGATAATGACCCCCATGGGATCGCCTTCTTTATTCTGGAATTCATCCAGAAAGACCACAACGGCCCCATCGCTCTCTACGGCCAACCCTTTCGCTTTCAGATCGGCAACAATGGCGGGCAGCATATCATTGTAGAGGCTTTCGCCCATCACATCATCCGGACAGAGGGTGACATTGAGACGATCGTAAGCCTGTTGATTCTGCTGCATGGTGATATCCACCAGCTTACGCCACATCTGACGGCACCACGCATCGCCGCTTTGTAATTTGACCACATACTGACGGGCTCTTTCAGCGAATTGCTCATCGTTGTCATAGGCGACTTTGGCCTGGCGGTAAAAGGCTTCCAGATCAGCAAGGGCCAGCTCAGAACTCTGCTGCTGTTCCTGCTGCTCCAGCAAGGCGATCAGCATACCAAACTGTGTGCCCCAGTCGCCCACATGGTTAGCGCGGATCACTTTATGGCCAAGAAATTCCAGGGTACGGGCCATGGCATCGCCGATGATAGTGGAGCGTAAATTGCCCACATGCATCTCTTTGGCGACATTAGGGGCTGAGTAATCGATAACGATGGTCTGTGGCTGCACCGCCTCAACGTTCATATGGGTCTCATCGCTCAGCATCACTGCCAACTGCTGGCTCAGCCAAGCCTTATCGAGAAAGATATTGATAAAGCCGGGGCCCGCAATCTCAACCTGCTGTGCCACAGGGGAGAGTGACAGATGGGTCAGCACCTTTTCGGCTAACTGGCGTGGCGGCAGTCCCATTTTTTTGGCGGCGGCCATAATTCCGTTGGCCTGATAATCGCCAAACTGGGCTTTGGCTGACTGTCTGACATGGGCTTCACAATCAGCAGGCGCACCCGCCGCAAGCATCGCTTGTGTGATTTTTTGAGAGAGTAGATGCTGAATATTCAAAATATAACCTTTATCACTTGCCTCTGGGGGATAGCGCTTACATTACGCCCTGAGGGCGCAGGAAATGGCTCGATTTATACCATATTTAGGGTGTAACGTCAGTTACTTTGGGGAGCAGATAAAAATTTATCCCCAGTTTCCAGGAGAAATGATACTGTTAGTACGGGAAACGGTTACTGGTGTCAAATGATACACAGCTATATTTTTTGCAGTGAAAATGAGGAGAGAGCGTGCGTAAGTTAGAAATCTGCTGTTATAGTGCTGAATGTGCAAAAAAGGCGCAACAGGCAGGCGCCGACAGGGTAGAACTCTGTGCCAGTCAGGCTGACGGCGGAATTACTCCGGGCTATGGTATGCTCAAACAGACCAGAGAGCAGGTCACCATTCCAGTGCATCCGATTATCCGTCCTCGTGGCGGAGATTTCTGCTACAGCCCTTCAGAACTCGCTGAGATGAAAGATGATATTGTCATGATTCGTGAAATGGGATTTCCTGGAATCGTGCTCGGTGTGCTTGATGAAGAGGGTGTGATCGACCATAAAGCAATGCAACAGCTGCTGTCGGTGAGCGGTGAACTGTCTGTTACCTTCCATCGTGCGTTCGATATGTGTGTCGATCCGCTGGTGGCATTACAGACCCTGACAGAGATGGGTATCGATCGTATCTTAACCTCCGGTCAGCAGCAGAGCGCTGAAAAGGGCTTATCCCTGCTGCGCCAGTTGATAGAAATCAGCCAGGGGCCGATTATTATGCCCGGCGGTGGGATTCGCCCCGCTAACTTACAGCGTCTGATTGACATTGGCGCCCAGGAGATCCACACCTCAGCTGGTCGGCGCATGCCATCGCGTATGCGTTACCGCAAAGCGGGCGTTGGTATGTCTACCGGCAATGAAGAGTACGATGAATACAGCTATTACGCTGTTGACAGCGATGAAGTGGCCGCGATCAAGGCCATCCTCACCAGTGCTGGTCAATAGTTCTTTATTTCCCTGGCCGATAGTGGCGGGTTAACCGGACAACCCTGATCCTTCACCTCGCCGGGCAATCACCACTGCCCGGACGGGGGCCGGATAACCCTCGATGGTTTTGCCAGGATCCTCTGGATGCAGAAAGTCTGGCAGGGAGTCGCTGGTCATCCAGTCGGTGGCGCGTTGTTCCTCTGTGGTGGTGGCGCAGATATCCACCACCCGGATCTGCTCAAATCCACACTTCTCCAGCCAACGGCAGAGGGCTGCAGGGGAGGGGATAAACCAGACATTACGCATCTGCGCGTAGCGTTCACCCGGCACCAGGACCTGCTGCTCATCCCCTTCGATAACCAGGGTCTCCAGCACCAGCTCTCCTCCAGGCAGCAACTGATCTTTTAACTGACACAGATGATCCAGCGGTGAGCGGCGATGATAGAGCACCCCCATGGAGAAAACCGTGTCGAAGGCTTGCAACGCGGGCAGTTGTTCAATGCCCAGGGGCAGCAGATGGGCGCGCCTGTCGTCCCCCAGCAGTTTACGTACTGCCTCAAACTGACATAAGAAAAGCTGGGTGGGGTCAATACCGACCGCCAGCCGGGCCCCTGCACCCACCATACGCCACAGGTGATAGCCACTGCCACAGCCCACATCCAGAACAGTACGCTGGACGAGGGGGCTGATATGGGGCAACAGACGCTGCCATTTCCAGTCTGAACGCCACTCGGTATCGATATGGATGCCATAGAGGTCGAAAGGACCTTTACGCCATGGCATCAGATTGCGCAGCAACTTTTCGATACCCTGCTGCTGGCGTAATGTTAAGGGGGAGTCTGTTTGAGCAGTGACGCCATTGAGCAGATCCAGCCTGTCGGGCTGCAGGGCAGGCAGGGCGGTCACACTTTTATACCACTGCTGGAATTTACCGTGCTGTGACTCCTGTTGCCAGTTGGCCAACTGCGCCGGTAGGGTCTCCAGCCAGTGGCCCAGAGGACCTACAGCAATCTGTTGATAGAAAGGACTAAAATCCATTACGCCTCTTCCTTGTTTTTAATCGCCACCAGAGAGCCAAAGTTAACGCACTGAAACCAGAGTTCACTGTGCTGAAATCCTGCCTGCTGCAAGCGCATCTTATGTGTGTTAACGCTGTCGGTTAGCATCACTTTTTCCAGCATGGTACGTTTTTGGCTGATTTCCAGCTCGCTATAGCCGTTAGCCCGCTTCACATCGTGATGCATATCCACCAGCAGTTCCTGGATCAGGGGATCAGGAAAAGAGAACTTCTCTGATAATACCAGCGCGCCGCCGGGGCGTAATCCCTGGTAGATCCGATCCAGCAAGCATTGTCTCTCCTGCGGAGGTAAAAACTGCAGGGTAAAATTGAGCACCACCACCGAGGCGTCTTCGATGGCGATAGCACGGATATCCGCCTCCTTCACCTCTATGGGCGTGGTCAGGCGGAAGGCCTCCAGATGACGGCGGCAACGCTCCACCATGGGCGCAGAGTTATCAACGGCGATAATGCGGCAGCCGGTGACATCAATATTACGCTGCATGGAGAGGGAGGCGGCACCGAGAGAGCAACCCAGATCATAGAGGGTGCTGTTCGCCTGGGCGAACCGGCGCGTCAACATACCTATCATCATAATGATATTGGCATAACCGGGTATGGAGCGCTGCAACATATCAGGAAAGACATCAGCCACCTTATCATCGAAGCACCAGTCTCCCAGTTTTTCAATTGGTGTGGTCAGCAGGGTATCGCGATTGGACATAATCTACTACAGTGTGGATAGAGAAACAGAGGCACCAGTTTAACAGATCTGGCGCACAGGGAGAAAGAGTCTGCACGCGGGTGCCTGTTTAAGCGGCTATTACAGGGCTACGATCAGATCCCAGGGCATATAGTACAGATTGGCGATACACATCAGTATCAGGGAGAGAAAAGTCGCTACCATGCCGGAGCGCCGCCAGCCGATATCGCTGCGATGTAGCCCGAGATAGTGTACGATACGTCCTGCCAGCAATAAGATGCCGCAAATATGTACCATCCAGTTTTCCGCGCCATTCATCTCCATCATCACCAGCAGCAGCAGGCCGATGGGCAGATACTCTGTGGCGTTACCATGGATGCGGATGGCTGTTTGCAGTTCATAAAATCCACCATCACCGAACCGGACCTGATATTGTTTTCTCAGTTTGATGACATCAATGGATAACTTGAGCAGTAGCAGTGCACTTAGCACAACATAAAGCGTGCTGACCATCTTTGGCTCCATTCACTCTGAAATCTGATAAATAACACTCGCTCTCAGGAACGGTTATTTAACTGTCCTTGCAACGAGTTGTTATATTGCTTTACTTTAGCAGCAATTGGAACAGTGGGTGAGAGAATAACGTAATATTTTATATCTGAAAAAACCCAGGGCATTTTCCCCTTATCGGCAAGGGTAATTTCTTCTATAATGGCTTATCGACAACAGAAGGGTAAGTTATGCGTACTGAATATTGTGGACAACTCAGGTTGTCGCACACGGGAAAGCAAGTCAACTTGTATGGATGGGTACATCGCCGCCGTGACCTGGGCGGATTGATTTTTATCGATATGCGTGATCGTCAGGGGATTATTCAGGTGGTGTTTGACCCTGAGCATCCTGTGGCCCTTGAGCTGGCGGCAGAGTTGCGCAATGAATTTTGTATCCATATCCAGGGCGTTGTCCGTCCCAGACCACAGAATCAAATCAATGACGAGATGGCGACCGGTGAGGTGGAGGTGCTGGCGGAGCAACTGACAGTGATTAACCGCGCAGCGCCTTTGCCACTCGATTTCAATCAGAATAATACAGAAGAGCAGCGCCTCAAGTATCGCTATCTGGATCTGCGCCGCCCGGAAATGGCCGAGCGTCTTAAAACCCGGGCGCGGATCACCTCTTTAGTGCGCCGTTTTATGGATGAGCAGGGCTTCCTCGATATTGAAACCCCGATGCTGACCAAGGCCACACCGGAAGGGGCGCGGGATTACCTGGTGCCCAGCCGTATTCACAAGGGCAAATTTTATGCCTTGCCCCAGTCGCCACAACTGTTTAAACAGCTGCTGATGATGGCGGGTTTTGATCGCTACTATCAGATTGTGAAATGCTTCCGTGATGAAGACCTGCGTGCGGATCGGCAGCCTGAGTTTACCCAGATAGATGTGGAAACCTCCTTTATGAGTGCACAAGAGGTGCGCGAAGTGATGGAGGATCTGATACGGCACCTGTGGCAACAGGTGAAAGGGGTGACACTACCGCCTTTCCCGCAGATGACTTATGCCGAAGCGATGCGTCGTTTCGGCTCAGACAAACCGGATCTGCGCAACCCACTGGAGTTAGTGGATGTGGCGGATCTGCTGTGTGGCGTCGATTTTAAAGTGTTCTCCGGCCCGGCCAATGATGCCCAGGGGCGTGTGGCGGTGATCGCGGTGCCGGGTGGCGCGCATCTGAGCCGCAAACAGCTCGATGACTACGCCCAGTTTGTATCGATTTACGGCGCTAAAGGCCTGGCCTGGATTAAGGTCAATGATCGCGCAGCCGGTATTGAAGGGGTTCAGAGCCCGATAATCAAATATCTGACGGCGGAGATTATCGACACGCTGCTTGAGCGTACTCAGGCACAAAGTGGTGATATCTTGCTGTTTGGCGCCGATAAATGGACGGTGGTGACCGATGCCCTGGGCGCGCTGCGCCTGAAGTTGGGCCGTGATCTACAACTGACCCAAAGCGATAGCTGGCAGCCTTTATGGGTGGTCGATTTCCCGATGTTTGAGCAGGATAGCGAAGGGGGACTGGCGGCGATGCACCATCCCTTTACCTCCCCCAGAGATCTTACCGCGCAACAACTGCGGGATGATCCGTTACAGGCCACTGCCAATGCTTATGATATGGTGATCAATGGCTATGAGGTGGGCGGCGGTTCGGTGCGCATCCATAACGAAGAGATGCAGCAGACCGTATTCTCTATTTTGGGTATCGGTCAGGAAGAGCAACAGGAGAAATTTGGCTTTCTGCTGGAGGCGCTGCAATATGGCACGCCGCCGCATGCGGGCCTGGCATTCGGTCTCGACAGACTGGTTATGTTGCTGACGGGCACAGATAATATCCGTGATGTTATCGCCTTCCCGAAAACCACGGCCGCAGCCTGTCTGATGACGGAAGCCCCCAGTAGTGCCAGCCCGGCAGCATTACAGGAGCTGGCGATCATGGTCAGCCCTGCCGTCGCCAAGAGTGAATAATGACTCTGAGCACAAGCTATAAATGCCCGGAATCGGTATTGGTAGTGATTTATGCTACCAATACCGAGCGGGTGTTGCTGTTGCAGCGCAATGACGATCCGGATTTCTGGCAATCGGTGACCGGCAGTCTGGAGCAGGATGAGTTACCTTATCAGGCGGCCATACGCGAGGTCAGAGAGGAGACCGGGATCGATATTGCGGGGGAACAACTGCTGCTGCAGGATTGCCATCGTGGCGTGGTATTTGAAATATTTCCCGCTTTCCGGCATCGTTATGCCCCGGGTGTCACACATAATGTGGAGCACTGGTTCAGCCTGCCACTGAGTGCTGAACGGCAGATTTATTTAACGGAACATCTCAATTACCGATGGGTGTCAGTGGCGGAGGCCATCACACTGAGCAAATCCTGGAGTAATCGGCAGGCGATTGCAGAGAGCATTTAAGTATTAACTGGAGAGTATTTTTATGGCAGGTCATAGTAAATGGGCCAACACCAAGCATCGTAAGGCGGCGCAGGACGCTAAGCGCGGCAAAATCTTTACCAAAATCATTCGCGAACTGGTGACTGCAGCTAAACTGGGTGGCGCTGATCCTGGCTCCAACCCGCGTCTGCGTGCTGCGATTGACAAGGCACTCAGTAACAATATGACCCGGGATACCCTGAATCGAGCCATTGCGCGCGGCGCAGGCGGCGATGATGGTGCCAATATGGAGACCATTATCTACGAAGGCTATGGACCGGGCGGCACGGCAGTGCTGGTGGAGTGTCTGAGCGATAACCGTAATCGTACTGTATCTGAAGTTCGCCACGCCTTTAGTAAGTGCGGCGGCAATCTGGGAACCGATGGTTCTGTGGCTTATCTGTTCAGCAAGAAGGGGGTGATCTCCTATCCTATCGGGGTGAATGAAGAGCAGGTTCTCGATGCGGCGCTGGAAGCCGGTGCGGAAGATGTGGTCACTTATGATGATGGTGCTGTGGATGTCTATGCTACACCGGAAGAGTTTGGCAGCATCAAGGATGCGCTGGATGCGACCGGATTGGCTGCGGAATCGGCTGAAGTGGCGCTGGTGCCCTCCACCAAAGCGGAACTGGATGCGGACACCGCGCCTAAGTTACTGCGCCTGATCGATATGCTGGAGGATTCTGACGATGTACAGGAGGTATACCATAATGGTGAGATCTCTGACGAGGTTGCAGCGCTGCTGTAATCCTGCACTATTATGTCGATCATTTTAGGCATTGATCCTGGCTCTCGCATTACGGGATATGGCGTGATACGCCAGCAGGGAAAACAGCTACTTTATCTGGGTAGTGGTTGTATCCGCACTTTGGTGGCTGATTTCCCTGCCCGACTTAAAATCATTTATGCGGGTGTCTCTGAATTAATCACTCAGTTTCATCCCGACTGTGTGGCCATAGAGCAGGTTTTTATGGCGCGCAATGCCGATTCTGCGCTTAAACTGGGCCAGGCCCGGGGTGTTGCCATGGTGGCAGCGCTGAATGCGCAGCTGTCGGTGCATGAATATTCCGCGCGTCAGGTGAAACAGAGTGTCGTTGGTACCGGGGCGGCGGATAAGACGCAGATCCAGCATATGGTCTGTTCCCTGCTGAAACTGAGTGCCACCCCCCAGGCCGATGCGGCAGATGCCTTAGCCATCGCCATCACCCATAGCCACGTCAGTCAGAATCTCAGCTTGCTGCGCAACTATCGGCGCGGCAGAGCCCGCATCTTGTAATATACTGTGTGGATATACAGCATATATTGTGCTATATACCTCTGTAATATTTGCAATAGATGTATACGGTCAACAATCACAGGAGTCAAACAGTGATAGGTCGCCTTAGAGGAATCATTGTTGAAAAGCAACCCCCAGAAGTTCTGCTGGAAGCCGGGGGCGTGGGCTATGAAGTCTGTATGCCGATGACCTGCTTTTATGAGCTGGCGGAACCAGGCAGTGAGGCGACGCTTTTTACCCATCTGGTAGTGCGGGAAGATGCCCAGTTACTGTACGGTTTTAACCACAAGCAGGAGCGGGCGCTGTTTCGCGAGTTAATTAAAGTCAATGGTGTCGGCCCTAAGCTGGCGCTGGGTATCCTGTCCGGGATGTCGGCACAACAGTTTGTGACCGCCATCGAGAGCGAAGCTATTTCACAACTGGTGAAATTACCCGGTGTCGGCAAAAAGACCGCTGAGCGCTTAATCGTCGAGATGAAAGATCGCTTTAAAGGCCTTAAAGGTGATCTGTTTAACGGCAGTTTACCGATACTGGCCGCCAGCAGTGGTGCTCCATTAAACCAAACTGATGAAGCAGAGGCGGATGCCGTGGCGGCCCTGATTTCCCTGGGCTATCGACCCCAGGAGGCCAGCAGGCTGATCAGCAAAGTGCTCAAACCCGATGTTGCCAGCGAAGAGTTAATTCGTGAAGCACTGCGCGCCGCACTGTGAGGTAGGTGATGATAGAAGCAGATCGGCTGATTGCAGCCGAAGCCATAGCCGAGGAAGAGTTCTATTTTGACCGCGCCATTCGCCCTAAGAGCCTGGCGGAGTATATCGGTCAGCCCCATGTGCGTTCGCAGATGGAGATCTTTATTGAGGCGGCCAGATTGCGCAAAGAAGCGCTGGACCATCTGCTGATCTTCGGCCCGCCGGGGCTGGGTAAAACCACCCTGGCCAATATTGTCGCCAATGAGATGGGGGTTAACCTGCGTACCACTTCAGGTCCGGTACTGGAAAAGGCCGGCGATCTGGCGGCCATGTTGACCAATCTGGAGCCCCGGGATGTGTTGTTTATCGATGAGATCCACCGCCTCTCTCCGGTGGTGGAAGAGATACTCTATCCCGCCCTGGAAGATTACCAACTGGATATTATGATAGGTGAGGGGCCAGCGGCCCGCTCTATCAAACTGGATCTGCCGCCTTTTACCCTGATCGGTGCCACCACCCGCGCCGGTTCGCTCACTTCTCCCCTGCGGGATCGGTTTGGCATTGTCCAGCGACTGGAGTTTTATCAGGTGGCGGATTTGCAAAAAATCGTCAGCCGCAGTGCCGCCTGTCTGGAGTTAGTGCTGAATCAGGATGGAGCCCATGAAATTGCCCGCCGCTCACGGGGTACACCGCGTATCGCCAACCGACTGCTGCGTCGGGTGCGTGATTTTGCTGAAGTGAGGGCGGATGGTCACATCGATGGACAGGTTGCACAGCAGGCGCTGGATATGCTGGATGTAGACTGTGAAGGTTTCGACTTTATGGATCGTAAACTCCTGCTGGCGATTATTGATCGCTTTGCCGGTGGCCCGGTAGGGCTGGATAATCTGGCTGCAGCGATAGGTGAGGAGCGAGAAACCATTGAAGATGTGATCGAGCCCTTTCTGATTCAGCAAGGTTTTATTCAACGGACCCCGCGCGGACGTATCGCCACAGCTCATGCTTATCAGCATTTTTCAATTGTGATGCCGGCAGATTAAGTTAACGCGCTGTTTACGCCCTAAACTGATCACAAACAGGCCCGCAGCGCAGAGCACTACGGAAGCACCTGCTGGGGTGTCATAAGTCGCAGACAGCAACAGGCCACCGGTGACGGCGCAGCAACTGATCCCAATGGCAATAAGCGCCATCTGTTCCGGGGTGGCAGCGAAACGGCGGGCGGTGGCGGCAGGAATAATCAACAAGGCGGTGATCAGCAGCGCACCGACAAATTTCATCGCCAGAGCAATGATCAGTGCCGTCATCAACATCAGCAATAGTCGTACTCTGTCAGGGCGGATCCCATCCACGGAGGCTAACTCTTCATTCACGGTGACGCAGAGCAGGGCGCGCCATTGCCATAGCAACAAAGCTCCAATCAATACAATACCCGCCGACATTAGCAATAAATCTGTACTGGTTACTGCGAGCAGATCGCCAAACAGATATCCCATCAGATCGACGCGTATTCCCTGCATCAGACTGACCATCACCAGCCCCAATGACAGGGCGCTGTGCGCCATAATACCCAGCAGAGTATCCATTGCCAGCTGCTGTTTTTTCTCCAGCCATATCAGACAGAACGCCAGTGACACTGTCACCAAGAGAATGGCATACCAGGGATTCACCTGCAGTAAAAATCCCAGAGCAACCCCAAGCAGTGCAGAGTGGGCCAGGGTATCGCCAAAGTAGGACATGCGGCGCCATACCACAAAAGATCCCAGAGGACCGGTTGCCAGTGACAGTATCATTCCGGCCATCCAGCCTGGTAGTAGCAACTCAATCATCTTCTCCCTCCTGCTGGCCGGTGCGCTGTATTTCCCCGGAACAATCGTGCTGATGGTTGTGATGGTGGCGATAGATCGCCAGTTGTTGTGCATTATGGCGGCCAAACATCGCGATAAATTCAGGATGGCTGGAGATGCCCTCCGGGGTGCCGGAGCAGCACACATGCTGATTAAGGCAGAGCACCAGATCGGTTTTAGCCATCACTAAATGCAAATCATGGGAGATCATCAAGACCCCACACTTAAGCTCATTGCGTAGCTGATGGATTAACTCATAGAGTATCACCTGACCACTGACATCCACGCCCTGGGTGGGTTCATCGAGTACCAGCAGTTGCGGCTGGTTCAACAATGCCCTTGCCAGCAACACCCGTTGCATCTCGCCACCCGATAGAACATGCAGTGAGCGTTGTAGTAAATGGGGGACTTCGACCTTTTCCAAAGCGGGCAAAATATCCTTCTCGCGGGTATTGGGGCGCAGGGAGAGGAAACGGTGCACAGTAAGAGGTAAGGTGGCATTCAGACGTAACTTTTGTGGCACATAACCGATCCGAATCCCGGGCTGGCGAAACAGAGTGCCACTGCTGGGGGGCTGTAGTCCCAGCACCACCCGTACCAGAGTGGATTTACCCGCGCCATTGGGCCCCAGCAGGGTCATTATCTGGCCTGGTTGCAGAGAGAACGAGATATTGTGCAACGCAGCACGGCTGCCAAACAGAACAGAGATCTTGTCCAGCCTGAGTAAATCAGAATCCGGTGAATTAAACATAACAGGCACTTGCAGTGGATGGTAATTGTTATATTATAACATTCGACTTGCTAATTGAAGTGCCCATTATGAAAGGAGTATCTACTGCCATGCAAAGAATTCGTCTCTCTTTTTTTATTCTGCTGTTTCTTTGGCCTTGCTATTACAGCTCGGCGGCAGTGGTCACCTCGGTCAGACCCATTGCGCTGATCGCTGCGGCCATCACGGATGGCGTGACATCGACAGAGATCATCGTGCCTGATGGGGCCTCTCCCCATGACTATGCGCTGCGTCCCTCGGATATTAAAACAGTGCGTAGTGCCGATTTGGTGGTTTGGGTCGGCCCGGATATGGAAGGTTTTCTGCAAAAAGCCCTGCGACAGGTGAAAGCGGAGCGATTATTAACCCTTTCTACCCAGCCAGCTATTAAGGGCATGCTGCAGCGGGGTTCACAAGAGGAAGAGCATGAAGAGAGCGACCATGATGACCATCATCACGGTGAATATGATATGCATATCTGGCTATCGCCGGAAATAGCCAAAGCTATCGCGGTCGCAATTCATAATAAGTTGGTTACACTCTATCCACAGGATAAAGAGAAACTGGCTGCAAACTTACAAGACTTTGAAAAAAAAGTGCGGCAAGCTGAAGAAAATATTGCTAAACTGCTGCTGCCTGTGCGCGAAAAAGGTTTTTTTGTTTTCCATGATGCTTATGGATATTTTGAAACAAGTTTCAGATTGAATGGGTTAGGTTATTTTACCCTCAATCCGGAGATTCAACCAGGAGCACAGACGCTTAATAAAATTCGCAGTAAACTGTTACAGAACAAAGCCGTTTGTGTCTTTGCGGAGCCACAATTCAAACCCGCTATTATTTATGCCGTGACTCAGGGAACCCATGTACATACAGGTACGTTGGATCCGCTTGCCATAGGCATTGAACCGGGCAAGGGGAGTTATGTGCAGTTTCTGATGCAACTTTCTGGGCAGTTTTTAAGCTGTTTGAAAGAGGACTAAAAGGAAAATGATATAGTGCAACAGAAGGGTAGAGTGCAACAGACAGTACGTTCTGTCACACTGGCATACAGTCAGCTTCCGAAGGCCCACCGTTTTTTACTTGGGGCCTTAACAGTTATTACACTGGCCATTGTTGCATGGCGTCCTCATCAGCACACCACTCAGAAAGACAGAGAGGTGCCACTGGTCTCCAGCGCCACCCCCCATGAGACGGCACCGCTGGACAGCGAGCCGCTGGATCAACCTATGGTGGAAGCTCTGCCCCAGGATGAACTGGATCAAAAAATCGGCACGGGGATGGAAGAATATATTATCTCCAGTGGTGATACCTTAAGTTCGATACTGACCCAGTACGGTATCGACATGTCTGAGATCTCCCTGCTGAGCAAACGCAATAAAGCGTTACGTAATCTGAAAATAGGTCAGCAGCTCTCCTGGACTGTGAACGAACAGGGTGAGTTACAGACCCTGACCTGGAATGTTTCCCGTCGTGAAGTGCGGGTGTATCAGCGCCAGGGCGACGACTTTGTCGAGCAGAAGCAGATAAAGGAGGGGGAGTGGAAAGAGAGTGTGGTCACCGGTGTGGTTAATGGTAGCTTTGTCAACAGCGCCCGTGACGCCGGTCTCAGTAACAGTGAGATTCAGGCCGTGAGCCGCGCTTTGCAGTGGCAGCTCGATTTCCGTAAGTTGCAGAAGGGGGATCGCTTTATCGCTCTCTTCTCCCGTGAATTCCTCGATGGCAAAAGTGAACAGAGTGAACTGGTGGGTGTGCGTCTGAACAGCAATGGCAAAGATTACTACGCCATTCAGGCCGATGACGGTAAGTTTTACGACCTGCAGGGTTCCGGGCTGGCACGTGGTTTTATGCGTCTTCCGACTCTGAAAAAGTTTCGGGTAACCTCTAACTTTAATCCGCATCGTCTTAATCCGGTGACCAGAGTTGTCGCTGCTCACAATGGTGTGGATTTTGGTATGCCGGTGGGAACGCCCGTACTGGCAGTGGGTGATGGTGAAGTGATCGTCGCTAAACGTGATGGTGCTGCGGGGATCCATGTGGCGATTCGTCATGGACGTCAGTACACCACCCGCTATATGCATTTAAATAAATTGCTGGTGAAACCCGGACAGAAAGTGAAGCGGGGTGATCGTATTGCCCTGTCAGGGAATACAGGTCGCTCTACAGGTCCTCATTTGCACTTCGAGTTTTTGATCAACCAGCGTCCGGTCAATCC
>JBOFSC010000502.1:0-2838 GCA_051651345.1 Enterobacteriaceae bacterium | reverse complement strand
TCTAGTTTACTAATATGATAATTGGTATGACTCAAAGGGAAAGTGTAAGGCAGGATCACAGAAAGAAGATGTAACGTCGCAAAGATACAATTAATTTTGTGATTAAAAAGGTTGCCCTGACATGACATCAGTGCAACCCGTTAACACTAAACCGCATCAGGAAGAGGGAGTTTGTCCTTCATCTGACGACTGTCTGGTAAAGATACGTCTGATGATGACGTAGAACAGCGGTACAAAGAAGATAGCCAGTACCGTTGCCGTCAACATTCCGCCCAACACCCCGGTACCTACCGCGTTCTGGGCACCGGAACCGGCACCATTACTCATTGCCAGCGGCAGTACCCCAAGCATAAAGGCCAGGGAGGTCATCAGGATGGGGCGTAACCTCATACGTGACGCTTCCAGAGTCGCTTCCAGCAGGCCCTTACCCTCTTTCTCCATCAGATCCTTGGCAAACTCCACGATCAGTATCGCGTTCTTGGCCGAGAGTCCAATAGTGGTGAGTAAGCCCACCTGGAAATAGACGTCGTTTTCCATACCGCGCCCGGTGGCGGCCAGCAGGGCACCGATAATCCCCAGGGGCACCACCATCATCACCGAGAAGGGAACGGACCAGCTCTCATAAAGCGCCGCCAGACAGAGGAAGACCACCACCAGCGAAATAGCATACAACGCCGGAGCCTGGTTGCCAGAGAGGCGCTCCTGATATGACATCCCCGTCCAGTCATAACCTATACCTTTGGGCAACTGAGAAGCCAGTTTCTCCATCAACTCCATGGCCTCACCGGTACTCTTGCCGGGAGCCGCCTCACCGAGGATCTCAACAGAAGGCAAACCGTTATAGCGCTCCAGACGCGGTGAACCATAGACCCAATGGGCGGAACTGAAGGCGGAGAAAGGCACCATCTTGCCGTTGTTAGCACGCACATACCAGTTGTCGATATCTTTTGGCGCCATACGGTATTGAGCCTGTCCCTGAATATAGACCCGCTTAACCCGTCCCCGATCCACAAAATCGTTAACGTATAAGCCGCCCATGCTACTGGAAATCGTCTGGTTAATATCGCTGATGGAGACGCCCAGGGAGCTGGCTTTCTCCTTATCGATCTCCAGTTTGTACTGGGGCACATCATCCATACCATTGGGGCGAACACCGCGCAGGACATCCGGATGTTGCATCGTCATTCCCAGCAGTTGGTTACGTGCCTGTATCAGCGCCTCATGGCCCAGTCCGGCCTGGTCAATTAACTGAAAGTCAAAACCCGTGGCCGACCCTAACTCAAGAATAGCTGGCAGGTTAAAGGAGAAGACGAAACCATCCTTAATCTGTGACAGCGCCTGATTAGCCCGCCCAACGATAGCGCTGACCTTGTTCTGTTTGCTCTTGCGCTCAGACCAGTCTTTGAGGCTGGTAAAGGCCAGCCCCGTATTCTGCCCTTGTCCGGCAAAACTAAAGCCCGCCACCGTAAAGACCGATTTAACATTGTCTTTCTCATTGGTTTGCAGGTAATCATCCACCTGTTTCAGCACCCGCACTGTGTTCTGTGTGGTCGTACCCGCCGGTAGCTGGACCATGGTGAGGAAAACCCCCTGGTCTTCGTCCGGCAGAAACGATGTGGGTAACTTCACAAACAGATAGCCCATGCCCACGACCACCGCCAGATAGATCACCATATAGCGGCCAGTTCCCTTCAGCATGTTTTTAACACTGTCGGTGTAGTGGTGTGTTTGTTTTTCAAACAGGCGGTTAAACCAGGCGAAAAAGCCATTTTGGGGCGCATGTCCGCCCTTCTCTATGGGTTTCAATATGGTGGCACAGAGCGCCGGAGTCAGAATCAAGGCCACCAGCACCGACAGCACCATGGCAGAGACAATGGTGATAGAGAACTGGCGGTAGATAACCCCGGTAGAGCCACCAAAGAAGGCCATGGGCACAAATACCGCAGACAGCACCATGGCGATACCCACCAGTGCGCCCTGGATCTGTCCCATGGAGCGCCGCGTGGCCTCTTTCGGCGGCAGTCCCTCCTCCGCCATGACCCGTTCCACGTTCTCCACCACCACGATAGCATCATCCACCAGCAATCCTATTGCCAGCACCATGGCAAACATGGTTAACGTATTGATGGAATAGCCAAAGGCCGCCAGTACCCCAAAGGTTCCCAGCAGGACCACCGGTACCGCAATGGTGGGGATCAGCGTTGCACGGATATTCTGCAGGAACAGGTACATCACCATAAATACCAGCAGAATCGCCTCAAACAGGGTTTTGACCACTTCATGAATGGAGATCTTAACAAACGGCGTGGTGTCGTAAGGGAACACCATCTCTACCCCCTGAGGGAAGAAAGGTGATAGTTTGTCCACTTCAGCTCTTACCAGTGCCGCTGTTTTCAGGGCGTTGGCATTACTCGCCAGTTTGATCCCCAGCCCGGAAGCCGGTTTACCATTGTAGCGCGCCACAATATCGTAGTTTTCACCACCGAGCTCTATCTTCGCCACATCTTTCAGGCGCACCTGAGAGCCGTCAGGATTCACCTTAAGCAGGATATTGCCGAACTGCTCGGGAGAAGAGAGACGGGTTTGCGCAATAATAGAGGAGTTTAGCTGCTGATTGCCTGTGGTAGGGTTGCCCCCCAGTTGTCCACCGGGCACCTGGCTGTTCTGGGCACGCAGCGCCGCAATCACATCCGTCGCCATCAGTTGATAGCTGTTCAGCTTATCGGCATTCAGCCAGATACGCATCGCATATTGTGAACCAAACAGCTGCACGCTACCCACACCATCCAGACGGCTGATGGGGTCTTCAATATTGGAGGCAATAAAGTCTGACAGATC
>JBOFSC010000501.1:0-5654 GCA_051651345.1 Enterobacteriaceae bacterium | reverse complement strand
AAATTTCTTCAGGGGATGTGAACCGGCAAACAGATCGCGTAAACCTTGCATCGCGGCCAAACGTGAGGCGGCACTCAGTTTACGGCGACGCTCATAGCGACGCAGATAGAGATGCTGACCGATATCCTTGCCCTCCTGTTGCAATCGTCTCAGTTCTGCAGCCAGCTCTGCGGCATCCATCAATCCCAGATTCACCCCCAGTCCTGCCAGGGGATGAATGGTATGGGCCGCATCCCCCACCAATGCCAGACGATGGGCGGCAAAATTGCGTGCATAGCGGGCCGTCAGGGGAAACGTCAGGCGCTCACTTTGCACCTCGCACAAACCCAGTTGCATATCAAATGCCACCGCCAGCTCGCGATTAAAGGCTTCAGGTGTCAGAGTGCGTAATGCTTCAGCTCGCACCGGAGGCAGTGACCAGACAATAGAGCAGAGATCTTCCTGGCACAGGGGCAGAAAAGCCAGAATGCCATCGCCGTGAAAAATCTGTCTGGCGCACTGTTGATGAGGCAATGCCGTGCGCACTGTGGCTACCAGCGCGTGGTGACCGTAGTCACGAAAGGTCAGGGGAATATCGGCCTGTTGCCGCAGGGGCGAGTGTGCCCCATCTGCTGCCACCACGAGGCGTGCGCCCAAATGCCGACTGTCGTCAAGGGTGATAAATGCCTCCCCTTCCCCCCATACCACCTGCTTTATCTTATTGCCGGTAAACAGACGGACATCTGCCGCCTGTTGCACCTGCTGCCATAGCCCCAGGCGTATCACCTCATTTTCAATGATATAGCCAAGGTGGGAGACACCCTGCTCACGGGCACTAAAACTCAACTTGCCAAAACTGTCCTGATCCCAAACCTCCATGGCATCATAAGCGCTGGCGCGCAATGCGCGAATCGATTGCCAGGCACCCAGTTGCTGTAAAAAGCATTCACTGGCTTCATTGATAGCCGAGACGCGCAGAGAGGGCTGCTGCACCAGAGCCGAATCCGGCATCGCCTCATGTTCGATAATCGCCACGCGCAATCCACTACCGCGCAGACCGCAGGCCAGCGCCAGGCCCACCATGCCTCCACCGGCGATCACAACATCAAATGAGTGCATTAGCTCCTACCTCTCTACCCAACCTAAAGTACGATGAATTAATTTATTGCGCAGCCCAGGCACGCTATCCAGTAACATCAGACCGGCATTGCGGGCAGCCACCAGGGGGAAATGGCGATTGGCAAACAGGTGCAGTAACCCCTCAGTCATAGCGACCGTGGCCTGTTGATCCGGCTGCCTGCGGCGCTGATATTGCGCCAGCACCGAATAACTGCCAGGGTCCTCTCCCGCGCGCACAGCCTGTTCCAGGGTCTCCGCCAGCGTCAGTACATCGCGTAACGCCAGATTAAACCCCTGGCCCGCAACAGGATGCAGGGTCTGAGCCGCATTGCCCACCAGCGCAAGACGGTGGCTGATATGTTGTTCAGCTATCTGTAGTGTCAGCGGATAGAAATGGCGTTGTGCACAGCGTTCTATCCGTCCCAAACGCCAGCCAAACTCTTTTTGCAGGCGCTGGCAAAATTCCGCTTCATCCCATGCAGCGACCTGTGCCTGCTGTGCCAGAGGATGACACCAGACCACGGTACTGTAGCGATCTGATAACGGAGTCGCCATGGGTAGCAGGGCCAGAGGGCCTTGCGGCGTAAAACGTTCAAAGGCCCGCCCCCGATGGGGTTCAGCGGTTTCAACATTGGTGATCACCGCCACCTGCTGATAATCATGTTGATGCCAGCAGCAGTGGCAATCCCGGGCAACGGAGGAGTGGGAGCCATCGGCTGCGATCAATAATTCTCCCTCAATCCTGTCACCGCTATCCAGCAATACTGAAACCTGCTGCGTACTCCGATGTACTTCTTCTACCCGTGCCGGGCAATGTACGGTGATCCCGGGGGTACTCCGTAAACGATGGAACAGATTTTGCCCTGCCGGTTGCAGCGCCACCACCTGTCCCAGCGCGGTTAACTGATACTCTTGCGCCGTCAAGGTCACAGCGCCAGCATGCCCCTGATCACTGACATGAATCGTGCGGATGGCCTCTGCATGGTCAGCAAACTGCGGCCACAACCCCAGAGCCTGCAGCTGCTGGCAGGTGCCCTGGGCCAGGGCGATCACCCGTGCATCAAAACCGGGATGGGCTTCATGGTTCGGGGGATAACTCTCAATCAGATCAATAGTCAAACGCCCCTGTGTCAGTGTGTGCAGAACCAGCGCCAGAGTCGCCCCTGTCATGCCGCCACCGACAATAATCACCTTCATGCTTTCCGCCTTGCCATCGCCATCAATGCTTCGATCTCCTGCGGCTTTTTCACGACACCCGCTGTCAGCACTTCATTGCCTTGCGGCGTGATCAGAAGATCATCCTCAATACGAATACCGATACCGCGATACTCTGCAGGAACCTCTGCATCCGGGCTGATATAGAGGCCCGGCTCCACGGTCAGCACCATTCCGGGCTGCAGAAGCCGATCCCGTTCCACACTGCCGTAATCTCCGACATCGTGCACATCCAGCCCCAGCCAGTGACTGAGTCCGTGCATAAAATAGGGCTGCCAGGCTTTATCCTCAAGTAATTGCTCTTTCTCACCCTGCAATATGCCCAGATCCACCAGCCCCTGCACCATAATCTCCAGCACCGCCCGGGTGGCAGCGCGAATGCTGCTGCCAGGGATCAGCAGTTCAATGGCCCGCTCCTGTACCTGCAACACCAGTTGGTACAGTGCCAACTGCGCAGCACTAAAGCGCCCGCTCACAGGAAATGTGCGCGTAATATCACCGGCATAGCCCTGATATTCACAACCGGCATCGATCAACACCAGATCACCCGCACGCAGTTTATCGCTGTTTTCCACATAGTGCAGGATACAGGCATTGACACCGCCGCCGACAATGGTGCTGTAGGCGGGAGAGCGCGCACCGTGGCACATAAACTCATGCAATATCTCCCCTTCCAACTGATACTCAAATCGCCCGGCATGACATTTTTCCATGGCGCGGCGATGGGCCAGGGCCGTGATCTCGGCGGCACGACGCATCAATTTAATCTCTTTGGCACTCTTAAACAGGCGCATCTCATGTAACAACGGGCGCCAGTCACTGACTGTCTCGGGGGCTCGCAAACTCTTGCGCCAGCCATCACGTAATTGTTGCAGGGCCGTAAACAACAGCGTATCGGCGTAATCATAGAGCCCCTGGGCGTGATAAACCCGGTTCAGGCCATTGAGCAGTAGCGGTAACTGCTGTTCAATTTCACTGAAAGAGAGGGCCTTATCCACCCCCAGAACTTCTGCTGCCGCCTCCTGGCCTAAACGACGTCCATACCAGGTTTCCGCCAGAGGATCGCGATCACGATTAAACAGGACACTGTGGCTATGTTTGCTATCGCTCTTAATCAGCACCAACACGGCTTCGGGTTCATTAAATCCGCTCAGATACCAGAAATCGCTGTTCTGCCGGTAGGGATATTCACTATCCGCATTGCGCTGACACACCGGTGCAGCAAACAGCAGCAGTGCACTGCCTGGCACCATCTTGTTGGCAATAGCCTTACGGCGCCGCTGAAACTCTTGCAAAGTCATACTGTTTCTCTCCGTTTAATGAAGCGTGCGCGGTTGTTCCGGCCCGATCTCTTCTGGCAAGGCAAACACAAACTCGTTATGACAAAGCATAGCGGCTATACGAACATACTCTATGACCTCCTCCAGGGCATGCTGCAACTCCTCCTTGTCATCTTCATCGTCATAGCCCAGGCGAGCGATATTACGCAGATCTTTCAGGGCTTCCGCCACTTCCCCTTTGGCATGTCCCAGTCGGGGATGACGCACCGCGAGGCCCAGCAAAAAATGATTGACCCATTCAGAGAGTGCATCGGCCCGTTTGAACAGCGCCTCATCATCCTGTCCCTGATCGGGCAGCCATAACGAGAAACTGAATCCGTCCTGCTCCAGAGCGCGTTGGATAGTGCCATACAGCGTCTGGACCGCCTGGGAGAGCGCAGGTGTAAAACTTTGCCCATCATTGGTCAATTGCTGGAGTAGGTCTTGCCAGTTCTTTTGTGGCGTGCCGCCGCAGAGCATCCCACTGATCAAACCATGCATCTCCGCTGCCGTCATCGCCACACCTTGTGCCGAGAGAAGGGAGCTAAAAGCATGGTAGTCAGGTAAACTAGTGGTTATCAGCATACTGAGTTATCATCGTTGAATAGACTAATTGATGATATGCTACCACTAAGCGGTATAAAAATCAGGAAGGTTATATGTCTGCTCAACCCGTAGATATTCAGATTTTTGGGCGTTTGTTTCGCGTCAACTGCCCCCCTGTACAGCAGGAAGCCTTAAAAAAAGCAGCTCTCGAACTGGACAATCGGTTGCATGAGTTAAAAAAACGAACTAATGTTAACAACACTGAACAGTTAATATTTATTGCTGCTTTGAACCTGTGCAACGAACTGACGCAAGAGAAGGAAAAGACCGAAGAGTATATCGCCAACATGGAGCAGCGGATCGCAACGCTGCAACAAGCCATTGAACAGGCGCTCATTGAGCAGCAAAGCAGCTATCGAACATCAGAACAGGCCATTACGTGAATTTGCATTTGTAATTGCTGAAAAAGCACGGTTATAATGAATTAATTCCTGATTGGTGTTATGATTATTGTTCAGACAAAGATTAGAATTTCTCTGGGGTGTTTGTTTTTCGGGTAAGTCCCCTGAGCCGATATTTCAAACCTCAAGAATGTAGTGAATAGTTATTGGTGTGCATGCTCAGCTTCGGTTGAGAAGCCTTAAGATAGCAACGCTATATTCACCTTGAACCCCGGGTTCAAGGGTTACAACCCGTGACGGCACTCCGGAGATCCCTTTGTTATGGCCTGTAATCAAACTGTACTGAGCAGTCAACTCAGTACTCCTTTATCTGCCAAACAGTTACGTCATTCCATCCGTCAGCAAAGACGCACCCTCTCTGAACAACAGCAACGACAAGCCAGCCAGCAAATCAGCCAGAAACTCTATGCCCATCAGCGTGTTGCCAAAGCCAGTTGTGTTTCGCTTTTTATGGCCTTTGATGGTGAAATTGATCTTACGCCCCTGATAACCAGGCTGTGGTCCCACAGGATTGATGTCTGTTTGCCCCTGTTGCACCCGTTTTCTGCTGGTAATCTACTGTTTGTGCGTTACCAGCCAGAGACCGAGCTTAAACCCCATCGCTATGGCCTGAGCCAGCCTGTTCTGGATGTGCGCCAGGTTGTGCCTGTACGTGAGATAGATGTGATACTGACACCACTGGTGGCTTTTGACAGCAGCGGCAATCGTCTGGGGATGGGTGGGGGGTACTATGACAGGACGCTACAACAGTGGCAAAGCAAAGGCCCCTACCCTATCGGCGTAGCACATGACTGCCAGCAGGTACCTGCCTTAACACCACAGCTGTGGGATATTCCGTTGCCGGAAATTATCACGCCCACACAACATATTACGACGCTGGTGGGCAGGGGTTAAGTGTAGCGTTACAACATAGAGTAACAGGTGGAGGCGGTACAGATTCGCAGACCGTTTGCCGCAGGACGCGGCAAGTCGAGCCTAAATGGAGGTATTCACGGCGAGTCTGCGAATCTGTACC
>JBOFSC010000500.1:0-2979 GCA_051651345.1 Enterobacteriaceae bacterium | reverse complement strand
TGTGGTTGTGTTGGTTGTTTTGGCGAATGATCATTTGATCATGATCACAGCACACTTTCCACTCTTTTTTCTAAAAATACGTCATTTTTTCTATCGTTATCAGTTGGTTGATCCTAAAGATCCTACGTATAATTGATCACTGCCAAAGAGGGATTCACTTTTTCGGGGCGAAATCGTCGTCCCCCGAAAGATCCGGTCAATGCCATGCTGTCATTTATGTACTCGATTTTATCGAAAGAGATCAGTGGTGCATTACAAGGTATCGGCTTGGATCCTCAGATTGGTTTTCTGCATGAAGAGCGTCCGGGCAGGGACAGTCTTGCACTGGATCTGCTGGAAGAGTTTCGCGCGTCACTGGTAGATAGATTAGTGTTAACGCTGATTAATCGTCAGCAAGTAAAATCAAGTGATTTTACGGCGGATATGTTGGGTGGTATCAGGATGAAAGATGATACCCGTCGCTTACTACTGCAAACCTGGCAGGCCAAAAAGCAGGAAGAGATCCAGCATCCATTTCTGGAAGAGAAAGTACCGATAGGCTTATTACCTCATGTTCAGTCACTGTTGCTGGCACAGCATTTACGTGGGGATCTTGAACATTATCCGCCTTATGTACATCGTTAGGGAGGGACTGATAATGATGGTGCTGGTGACCTATGATGTTTCACTGGAAGACTCTGCAGGTGCCGGACGTTTACGACGGATAGCTAAGACCTGCCTGGATTACGGTGTCCGGGTTCAATACTCTGTTTTCGAGTGTGAGGTGGATCCGGCGCAATGGGTACAATTTCGTGATAAACTGCTTAATATCTACGCACCGGAGACAGACAGTCTTCGCTTTTATCGTTTGGGTAAAGAGTGGCGTAACAGGGTTGAGCATCATGGAGCTAAACCCGCGCTGGATATATTCAAAGACACCCTTATTTTGTAAACGCCAACCGGCGGTGCTCATTAATAATCTGGATGATTGGCGAATTAGTAATGGCTTGGTTAATAAAGATATTTTTACTTAACTTGTTTTGCGATTACTTTATTATTGATTTTTACTGGCAGGCTGGCGCAAAACCAGGCTTTAAACCAGTCTGCATACGCCTTTGCAAAAAGGCAGTCGCGCCCTTCACGGGCGTGAGGATTGAAACAACCTTGCCATGTTTCAGATATGACAAGGCTCGGTCGCGCCCTGCACGGGCGTGCCCCCTCCCACAAGTCGGTGGTCCGTCAGGGCGGGTTGCGGAGGTTAATAAAAAGGAGTGACTCGATAAGCTGACACATCTCCTAACCTATAGCGATAGCCAATGCCAGTACATCAGCTTTACGACTCCCCCTCTCCCTGCGCTTCGCGCTGTCCCTCTCCCGCACGCGGGCGAGGGGCAACTTCAACAGACCTTACGGAGCCATTTCACACCGTCGTCTGGATGGTTATTCTGTAGCAAATAATGAGTTGTACCGTACTAAAACTGGTGCCTGAAGGCTGAAACCAGGCAAACAAAAGGCGGGGAAACATCCCCCGCATAAGCCTGCTATCTTGTTTCGTAAGCAAGAATGGCTTGCATCTCCACATCAGCAAATCTGACCTTCAGCTCACACAACGAACTGCCTGCCAGTAAAGTGAAGATGAGTACTGTGAGACACAGCACCAAAATACCCCAAAGGGTGGTTTTCAGCATTTCTCCTTGCCCCCTTAAAAGAAAGAGGCTACGATTGACTTGTCGGAGTCAGTCGAGGCCTCGTGAGTTAAAACAAATTAACGAACGGGGCTTTCGTCTATCTGAATCCTGCAAGGCGGTTACTGCCTGTACCTGAAACAGATAGCCTCAGGCACCAACAGCAGTCTAACATCGCTAAAAATACCGCTCTACCCGCTAAACCTTTCTCATCTTTGTTTCAGTTTTTAAAGCGAGCGGTCTCTCACTTTTTAAGCCTGAGCCAGCCTGCGGGCATAGCGGTGCAGCAGCGTCGCAACAATATAGCCTACCACTGCCACCGCAATCATCAGCGTAAAGACCATGTGATATCGGGCTTCACCGGGATTGGCATCCAGAATGGAGCCGTAGATGGTGAAGGCGAACATCCCAGGAGAGTAGCCCACCAGGCAAGCGATACCAAATGCTGACCGGTGATCTGCTTGGGTATCCCCACTTCCTCCATCGGCGCCCAGAAGATCCCGCGCATAGAGAAAACTATCAGGGCAAATGACAGGGTCATCGTCATCCCCACCAGCATCATATCTGGGCTGGCCGGCAACCAGAGGATCACTAACATCACCGGGATCAGTGCAATAAAGGCCCAGCGGGTGTAGCGTGAAGCGCTCTTAAAACGGGTGTCTGCCAGATAGCCGCCCAAAGGGCCACCAAAAATTTTCAGGCAGTACTGGTTGATAATGCCGTAGGCTCCCACAAAGGCCACCGGCATACCATACACATCCTTCAGGTATGGGATAAAATAGGTGAGCCCACAGTAGACGGTATAGATGATAAAGACGTTTAAACTCACCAGCCACAAAGCGGGTAACCGCATAGCCATTTTAAGCGCCGCGATACCCTTCAGTTCACCACTCTGCTCCTCTTTCTTCTGCTCCTGACCATGCAGACCACTGAGCAGGAAGAAGGTGGCGATACCGACAATAATATCGATCGAGGCGTAAAACAGAATTGCCGCTTTAAGGCCACCACTGCCCGAGCCCATCACAATAAACAGCCCCAGCGCAGAGAAGGCCACGAGGGTGTCCACCACGCCACGTCCCCCTTCAAGGAAACCGAACATCCGTCCCTGTTCATCAGCACTGCCCAGATTACGGATCGCTTTTAGCAGCGCAGGCCAGAACAGACAGTCGGAACAGATGGCCAGCATGGCAAAGATAATCAACATGTTGTTGTAGGAGGGGAAGGTACTGAGGAAAATCCCCGTAATACCTGCACCAATCAGCCCCAGTGGGATCACTCGATGTACCGGGAAACGGTCAGCCAGGTAACCTCCCAC
>JBOFSC010000499.1:0-1666 GCA_051651345.1 Enterobacteriaceae bacterium | reverse complement strand
ACTTCATCAGGCGTAATGGCAGCATCGAAGTGGATTACATTCCCTTGCTCAGTCATGGGACACCTCCACAATTTCACCCTTCAGGGACTCAGTGTCCCGGATGTAGGCCTTATCAGTGAGGGCACAACCGGCCTCATAGCGGGTGCTGTAGCGCTCACCAGAAATGTGCTCGTCAGAGAAGCCGCTCTCGGTGTCGTGGTAGCGGTAGAGAATGGCGTAACGCTGAATTGGCTTACTCATGGCTCACCCCCATACCGGAAGAATCTTCGGCAAACATTTCCTTTAACAACCGGCGCTCCAGTAGCCCTTTGACCAGTGCTGCGATTTTCTCTGCGTCGTCCGGCTCCGTGATATCGATATCCCCGTAAGTGGTGCTGATGGTGAAACCGCGCACCATGTCCGGCACCTGTTTTGCCAGGGCATAACTGAGGCGGTTAAATTCATCTGTGTTATTGGTGGGCTTAGTCACTGGCACCTCCTGGCGGGTAAAATTTTCTATGAAAAAATCTAACGTGCTGACCTGAGTGGGCATCGTCTGCCCGTCATAGAGGTAGTGAACCAGACTGCCCCGGCGTTCTGTGATAGTCACTGAACTACCACAGAATTTATCTGTGTAGCGATCACCCTTCATGGGGTGGTGGGTGGTGGAGTTATTCATGCCATATCTCCTCAACCTCAGCCTCTAAACACTCAGTTGCACTGATAGAGGCCCTGAACAAGCTTGCTACATGCTTCGGCATGTTCATCACAATCAAACATGCGATCAGATACGAACTCACGATGGGCCCCTGTCTGAGAGTTAATCAAGGTGATTCTCAACCTGTATACTCTCGTATCCGGTACAGCCAGGATGCGCAGTCCAAGAGGTGAATCCAGTGGTATCCGGGAAACGAACACTAGGTGGGGGAGATTTGCGATCTGCCTCGCACTTTCATCATTTTCTGCAATGACAGTTATAAGGCGATAAGACTTTGAATTGATAAGCTCGTCACATCCTGATCCAATCAAGTATGTGAAAAATGAGCGAGTTGGGGTATGCTCTAAGATAGCCATAGTGTAAGTCCTTCTTACGTTGTGGTCAGAGGCCCCGTTAGTGATTGCGACACTGCGGGGCTTCGTTGTTTTTACATCATAAGCGTCAAAGTGAACGACACTATAACGCTTAGTGCTACACACTATAGATTTAAGTATTCTTGCTGTCAACCACTTTTTTGATATACTGCTAAGCACCTTTTTAGTGAGAGTGATAGCAATGGCAACAGGAAACGTTAACAACAAGTCGGCGCAGTTAGCGGCGCGAGTGCCCCACGATGTAGTTGAAGGGATGGAACTTGTAAAAAATGCTGGGGAATCAACGGCTGGATTTATTATCACTGCCATGCAAGGCGAGATAACCCGAAGGCAGCTACAAGAAAGAAACAAGGATAATTTGGTATCTGCTCTTAACCATTCAATGGAAGCACTTTTAAAGGTTAAAGAGATTGGGGAAAAGATTGGATCTGATATACAATCTGTGGTTGAGGTTGCGGAAACTGAGATTAAACGCCGCAAACGCCAGCAAGTGAAAGCGGCAAAGTGAGACCAAAGGGCGGCACTGCGAATGCTGCCCTTTTTATCTCTGCAAGTCAGCAACTGATTAATATCTGAGCTCACCGAAACGGGGGAG
>JBOFSC010000498.1:0-1658 GCA_051651345.1 Enterobacteriaceae bacterium | reverse complement strand
ACATTTGTGGCAGGTAACGGGCATAGTAATCATGCATCTGCTCTATCTGCTCCACCAGCAGAGTAGCCCAACTGCCCGTGGGTTTGCCTTTAATCCAGGCCGGGCCGGATTGCTGCAAACGCTCAAGAAGCTGCCTGCGGATCACCTGACGAACCTGCATACCGCAGCGAAAGCCCAGTTGTTCCCGGACCCAGACAATAATCGCCTTAGCCAACACGGTGAGAATTAACCAGATAAACAGAGAACTCATCTTATCCCGAGGCACCTGTTCGATGATCACACCCTGTAACAGGGTCGCCATCAGCCAGGCCTGGAGAGCGATAAGAAGAGCGCTAACAATACCGAGTAGCATTAGCAATCGCAGATAACGGCGTATTGGCGCACTTTGCTGCTTGAGCCAGCTCAGCAGTTCACGTTGTTTTGTCTTGTCCATGGAGCCTGTCGAAGATAATCAGCCAGAGGGTTCTGTTTATGATAACAGATTGGCAGCCAGGGTGGCCTGTCTGCCAAAGATATTTAGGGCCTGTTGACGTCTGGTCATATGCCGCGTTGCTGAGCCAAACAGCGCCAGACAAGGCGTGAGTCGCAGGCAATGGCTATTCCCTTGTCAAGACTCACAACGCAGTATGGCGCTGTTTGGCACGCAACCCGAAGGGCCGGGCCCTTTTTTATACGCTGCTGCGTTGCTCACCGCTTATTTGGGCTTGCCAAACCGCGCAGTTCGCGCCTTGCCGCGTATAAAAAATGGCTCCGGCGCGGCTTATGACCAGACGTCAACAGGCCCTAACAACTATAAACTATCTAAATAACGTTCGGCGTCCAGTGCCGCCATGCAGCCGGTACCAGCTGAAGTGATGGCCTGACGGTAAATATGGTCGGTGACATCCCCGGCGGCAAACACACCGGCAACGGAAGTGGCGGTGGCATTGCCCTGGGTACCGGAGTGGATTTTGATATAACCGTTATCCAGTTCCAGCTGTCCATCAAACAGCGCGGTATTGGGGCTGTGGCCGATAGCAATAAAGACCCCGGCGACGGTTAACTCCTCCAGCGCTTGCGTCTGGGTATTGCGCAGACGCACGCCGGTAACACCGCTGTCATCGCCCAATACCTCATCCAGGGTACGGAAGGTATGCAGAATAATATTGCCGCTGTCGACTTTAGTCATCAGTCGGTCGAGCAGGATCTTTTCTGCGCGAAAGCCATCCCGGCGATGGATCAGGTGCACTTCGGCAGCAATATTGCTGAGATAGAGCGCCTCTTCTACGGCAGTATTGCCGCCGCCGACCACGGCCACTTTCTGCTGGCGATAGAAGAAACCGTCGCAGGTGGCGCAGGCTGATACGCCCCGGCCCTTAAACGCCTCTTCTGAAGGCAGACCCAGATAGCGGGCTGAAGCGCCGGTAGCGATAATCAAGGCATCACAGCTATAGGCCTGCTCATCCCCCTGAAGGCGAAAAGGGCGCTGGCTTAAATCGACTTTCTGGATGGTATCGAAGATAATTTCGCTGTTGAATTTCTGCGCATGTTGCAGCATACGATCCATCAGTGCAGGGCCGGTTAAGCCTTCTGCATCCCCGGGCCAGTTCTCCACATCTGTGGTGGTAGTCAGTTGTCCCCCTTGCTCCATACCGGTGAGCAATACGGGGTTTAAGTTA
>JBOFSC010000497.1:0-1859 GCA_051651345.1 Enterobacteriaceae bacterium | reverse complement strand
TGAACGGCCGCTGACGATCATCAGCACCATATGCGGTATTCCCCCTACTCGGTTATAATGTGGTAAAGCTCCTCATCACTCTGTGCAGCCCGGAGGCGGCGACAAACACTCTTGTCCGCCAGTTTTTGCGCAACAATAGAGAGTGTCTGTAAATGAGTTTTACACTGATTGGCGGGCACAAGTAAAGCAAATAACAGATCAACCGGTTGGTTATCGATCGCATCGAAGTCGATGGGCTGATCCAGACGCAGGAAAACGCCTACTGCCTGGTCACCGGATTCTGCCAGTTTACCATGGGGAATGGCGATGCCATTACCAATACCTGTGCTCCCCATCCGCTCCCTGGTAAGGATAGCTTCAAATACATCCTGTTGTGGCAATTGTAGCTCATGGGCTGCCAGTTCACTGATCAGCTCAAGCGCTCTCTTTTTGCTTGAGCAATGAACGGCATTGCGCGTATTCTGCGGGCTCAGCACAGAGCTTAACTGTAAATCTGTCTCGTTATTCATCTCATCGTTCACTCAGAACTACCTCAGACAGTGATTATGATATCTGCATTGAGACTGCCGATTATCACTGCCAGAAAACCGGCAGATGATACTCTTTGTCTTTCAGAATGCAACCCAAACCTGTTGCTATCCCCGGAAACGATGGTTGGCTTCCGGGGGTGTACTGCACTCTGAGATTGATTAGAATTATTTGTTAATTCTATTGTTATTATAGCGAACTTATCGTCCACCGCCTCTGTGTATCAACGAATAAGTCGGTATCTGCTTAATGTTGACGTAATTTATCCTTATGTTTGGTTAACTGGCGCACCAATTTATCAACCAGGGTATCGATGGCGGCGTACATATCGGGTTGCTCAGAAGAGGCATGCAATTCACCGCCATTGACAAACAGAGTCGCTTCAGCGACATGTTGTAATTTTTCCACACTGAGGATGACTTGCGCCTGGTTGATGCGATCAAAATACTGATCCAGCTTGGAAAACTTGCCTGTTACAAATTCGCGCAGTGCGTCCGTAACTTCAACATGATGACCGGATATAGTGATTTGCATATTGTCTTCCTTCTCTCTTAGGTTAGCGTCAAACCAACTGCTTACGCAGGTTTGACGGTGGGATGGACAACGATTCTCGGTACTTGGCAACAGTGCGCCTTGCCACGATGATGCCCTGTTCTGCCAGTAGAGTGGCTAACTTACTGTCGCTCAGAGGTTTTACTGGATTCTCCTCTGCGATGAGTCTTTTTACCAGCGCACGGATAGCGGTTGACGAGGCTTCGCCACCATCTTCCCGGCTAACATGGCTGGAAAAAAAGTATTTTAATTCAAAAATACCTCTCGGGCTGTGTAAATATTTTTGTGTTGTCACCCGCGAGATGGTGGATTCATGCATCTCCACCGCCTGGGCAATATCCGCCAATACCATTGGCTTCATGTACTCTTCACCATATTCAAAAAAGAGCTGTTGCTGCTCCACAATGCAACGTGCCACTTTAAGCAGTGTCTCATTGCGGCTTTCCAGACTTTTGAGCAACCACTTCGCCTCCTGAAGATTATTGCGGATAAACTGACTGTCTTGCTCATTGCAGCCCCGTCCGCCCATCGCGGCATAGTGGCTGTTGATGCGCAAACGGGGCAAACTATCCGGGTTGAGCTCCACACTCCAGTGACCATTGATTTTCTGCAGCAGTACATCAGGGATCACATATTCGGTTTCGCCATTATCAATGGAGTAGCCCGGACGAGGTTCCAGGGTCTGAATCAGCTGCAATGCCCCTTTCAATGACTCTTCTCTTAGTTTACTGCTACGTATCAAATTGCGAAAATCGTGATTTCCTAATAAATGCAGATAG
>JBOFSC010000496.1:0-5825 GCA_051651345.1 Enterobacteriaceae bacterium | reverse complement strand
TTCTGGCTGAACTGCGTGCCCGCGGTGAAAAGTGTTAAGGAGTTGAAACATGGCTAAAGGTATTCGTGAGAAAATCAAGCTGGTTTCATCGGCTGGTACTGGTCACTACTATACAACAACAAAGAACAAGCGTACCATGCCGGAAAAGCTGGAACTGAAAAAGTTTGATCCTGTTGTTCGTCAGCATGTGATTTATAAAGAAGCTAAGATCAAGTAACCACTCTTGTTTCTGGCTTAAAAAAACCTGGCTCCGGTCAGGTTTTTCTGTTTATGAGGAAAAATAATGGATATTGTGACCCTTGCTCAGAAACGCTACACCACCAAAAATTATGATCCCAATAAGAAGATCCCAGAACAACAGTTCGAACAGCTATGTGAACTGCTCAGATTAAGCCCCTCTTCCGTTAACTCACAACCCTGGCATTTTACTGTCGCCCACAGCGATGAGGCCAAAGCCCGTTTGCTGCCAGCTATTATTGAGTTTAACCATGGCCGGGTCATCAATGCCTCACATGTGCTGATTTTCTCTGTCCATCAGGAGATTGGCGATGCGCATCTCAAGGCGCTGCTGGAGCAGGAGGAGAGGGATCATCGCTTCCCCTCCGAACAGGAGAAAATGGCCCAGGATAAAGGGCGTCGCTACTTTGTCGGCCTCAACAGTGAAAACACGCTGCAACAACAAGCCTGGCAGAGCCGGCAACTGTATCTGGCCCTGGGCGCACTCCTGTTTGGCGCTGCCAGTCTGGGGATTGATACCACACCCATCGAAGGGTTTGACAGTAGCAAAATGGATACACTGCTGGGTTTACAGGAGCGGGGACTGCGCAGCGTGGTGATCGCCAGTCTGGGATATCGTAGCACCGATGACTTTAATGCTCAGTTGCCTAAATCCCGCCTGCCCAGAGAGCAGATCTTTACCTTCCTCTGAGTGAGACAATCCCTGTGCCCGAATTACCTGAAGTGGAAACCAGCCGTCGTGGCATTGAGCCGCATCTGGTTGGACAAAAGATCACAGGCATTATCATTCGCCAGCGGCAACTACGCTGGCCCGTCTCTGCAGAGCTGGAACGTCTGCAGGGAAAGGCCATTGCTGAAGTGCGGCGGCGCGGTAAGTATCTGCTGCTTGCCGTTGACGATGGCTGGATCATGATCCATTTAGGCATGTCGGGCAGTTTACGTATTCTGCCTGACAACACCGTCCCGCAAAAGCATGACCATATCGATCTGTTACTGGCGAGTGGTCAGATGCTACGTTATACCGATCCACGTCGCTTTGGTGCTTGGCTTTGGTGTGATGATCCAGAAACCCATCCTCTGTTAAGCCAGATGGGACCAGAACCGTTAGAAGAGGGCTTCTCTGCCGATATGCTTTTTCAGCTATCCAGAAACCGACGGACGCTTGTCAAACCCTGGCTGATGAACAGCCATATTGTTGTTGGTGTGGGCAATATCTATGCCTGTGAATCGCTCTTTATGGCAGGTATCGATCCACGGCGTACAGCGGGCTCCCTGTCTCAGGAGGAGTGCGCCGGGCTGGTTAACGCCGTCAAAGCCGTGTTAACCAAGTCCATTACTCAGGGAGGCACAACCCTGAAGGATTTTTTACAATCCGATGGTAAACCGGGTTATTTTGCCCAGGAGCTGCAGGTTTATGGCCGCAAAGATCAACCCTGCCTCTGTTGTTCAGAAAAGATAGTCAGCCAGCCCCTGGGCAATCGTAACACTTTCTTTTGCCCTAACTGCCAGAAATAGCTGTGAAATCTGGCAGGTTTATCAGTTGCTCTGCGGATATTTTTTCTTTACCGCCTGAAAAATCACATCCGGAATAAAAGCCGATACATTGCCACCATGCATCAGAACTTCTTTAATCAATGTCGATGAAATAAAAGAGTATTGTGCGGCAGGCATTAAAAACAGCGTTTCCAGTTCGGCAAGCAGATGACGATTCATATTCGCCAGCTGTAACTCATATTCAAAATCGGCTACTGTTCTTAACCCTCTGATTAAGATAGTGGCATTGTGCTGCACAGCAAAATTAGCCATTAAGTCTCTGAAGCCCAGCACTTCCACATTGGGCAGATGGGCTGTTGCCTGCTGGGTCAGGGCGACCCGCTCTTCCAGAGTAAACAGTGGATTTTTATTGTTACTCACCGCCACCGCGATGATAATCTGATCGAACAGACGGGTTGCCCGGGTAATCAGATCCATATGTCCGTTAGTAAAAGGATCAAAGGTTCCGGGATAAATCGCTTTTTTCGTCATCTCATCTCCTGCCTTAATAGCGCCGTTGAGGTAACAAGGGCTCCAGTAATCCAAGCAATTTTTGCAGCGCCCCTTGATTGCGCACCAGAACTTCCTGCGCCCGACGACCATAAGCATGACGCATCCCTTCATCTTCCAGCAACTGACTGACAATGTTGACCAGTTCAGTGCTGTTATTGACGGTGAGTTGTGCGTTCTCTGCCTGTAGTTTACTGCAAATTTCTCGGAAATTAGTCACATGGGGTCCCATAATAACCGGAATCCCATGGGCAGCAGGCTCCAGGGGGTTATGTCCCCCACGCTCGATCAGGCTGCCACCAATAAACGCGATATCTGCAATACCATATAATAACATCAGTTCACCCATGGTATCGCCAATCACGACCTGGGTCTGGCTGCCAGGGACCGCCCCTGAGCTGCGCATGATATAACTCAGGCCCGCCTGTTCCACCAGATGCCGTACCGTACTAAAGCGCTCAGGATGTCTGGGAACCAGGATTAACAACAGGTCTGGCACCTTTTTCAGCAACTCCTGATGTGCTGATAAAATCGTTTGTTCTTCCGGATCATGGGTACTGGCAGCAATCCAGACAGGGCGCTGTGAAGCCCATTGATGGCGCAGCGTCACCGCTCTGGCCGCCAGTTCGGGTGTGACAGCAATATCAAATTTCAGGCTGCCCGTCACTTGTAACTGTTTTCGCGGTAAGCCCAGACGAATAAATCGCTCTCCATCTTCCTGACTCTGAGCCGCCACCAGCGTAATATCCGGCAGGATCCGTTTCATCAACCATCCTACCCGGTGATATCCCCGGGCAGAGCGCTCGGATAAGCGTGCATTCGCGATAACCAGGGGAATATTTCGTTGATGCAGCATCGCTATCAGATTGGGCCACAGTTCTGTTTCCATGATGATCACCAGACTGGGCTGAACCTGCTGTAGAAAGCGGCGCAGCGCACCCGGAAGATCATAAGGCAGATAGACATGCTGGACGATATCGGTGCCCAGAGCAGACTGAACACGCTCCGAACCTGTGGGGGTCATGGTGGTTACCGTGATAGGCAGCCCGGGATAGGACTTGCGCAGGGCTCGCACCAGAGGCACGGCAGCCAGTGTTTCACCAACTGAAACGGAGTGCAGTAAAATCCCACCCGGATTGACTTTACCCTTACAGAAGCCATAACGTTCTGCCCAGCGCTTTCTGTATGCCGGTGCCTTGCGACCACGCCTCCACAACCGAAGCCAAATAAACGGTTGCAACAGATAGAGCAAGACCGTGTAGAACGTACGCAGCATAGAGATTAACAGTCCATAGAGTAAAAGGGGAATTCTATGGCTTTCATCGCGCTAAATCTATCGATTTATCAAAGGCCATGTAATAATAACCTTTTATGCCACTGGTATTATCGGACCTAAGCTCATCATTCAGGTAGAGGACTCGTTATGAGACGACGCTGGAAATACAAAATAGCTGATCTCTTTTTGCGCTTTTATACACGCAAGCGGGGTCGGTTATGCAGCAGGGACTCTTTTACTGCCTCTGAAGATTTCCAGCGGATCGCCATTTTCTCCAGCACGGCGCTGGGGGATTTTTTACTCAATACGCCAGCCATTAAGGCGATCCGTCGCCGCTATCCTTGCGCAGAGATCACCCTGATTGCCAGTGCCAAAAACAGGGCGCTGGTGGAACGGGATGAAACTGGACTGCTATATGACCGGGTTGTCTACTGGAATAATAAGCTACAGACAGTGAATAAACTGGTTCGGGAACTGACAACCAATGGACAGTGCGATCTGACCGTGATACTGCACTCCCACGGGCCCTATGATGTTGTGGCAGCGGTTATGGCGGGTTCCCGATATATATTTCGTGATAATTTGATGCGTATGAATGGGTTGCATGAGATCAATAAATGGCTTACGAATTATGTATCACAATTTTATGGTCACTATATTCAGCGCAAACTCGAACTCATCAAGGCACTCAACGCTCCCACAGATGATGTCACCATGTCCCTTCCATTTAGCATCACAAGGGAAAAACAGGGCAGTGAGATATTCCTGATTGGTTTTCAGTTAGGCGCTGCGAAAAAGACCAGAACCTGGCCTGTGGAATACTTTGCAGATCTGGCCAATAACCTGTTGTCATACAATGAAAATATAAGAATCGCAGTGATTGGCAGTCCGCAAGAACAAGAGTTAGCAACTCAACTTTTACAACTGGTCAATCCAGATTTAAAAAATAGAGTTATTAACTACTCAGGACAAACAACATTACGACAACTTATTGATATAATTGCGTCAATGGATTTACTGATCGTCGGAGATACCGGGCCTCTGCATATTGCAATCGCATTAAAAATCAGAACAATAAGCCTGTTTATTAGTAGTAATCCTCAAAAAACGGGGCCATATCAAGATCTTCATTTGCACTCTGTTATCAATCCGACACACCAGATCATGGATGTCGATAAAGAGCTATTTAGTGCCAGAGGCATAATCAAACCAGAGCAGGTTGCCGCCCAGATAAAAGAGATCCTGTAAGGACGGCTATAATCCTTTCAGCAAGGTACGCCGCCTGATTTTTTCAGCTTTACGCACAGCAATCGCCAGCAATGGCCGTTGCTGACCCAGAATCTCAGAAAGTGGCTGATCAAAGTAAATTTGCAGAAAACGTAAAATATCGCGCTTTGTTAAGCCAATATTTAACGATGAAAAATAGAGGCCAATAAGATCCTTATCACGCCAACGCTGCGGCACTTTGTTTCTGGTTTGTGCACGATGCAGATCGATAATAAACAACGAACACGGCTCCGCAGGCAAAGGCTTATCCTGCTTTACTAAAAAATGGCACAAGTAGCAGTCCCGGTGATTGACCCCGCACTGGTGCATTTTTCTGACTGTCGTTGCCAGCGTATTAATCAGTTTAAGCTTCAATGCTCTGTCAGGTCGCTGCTGCGCCCAGTCTGCGGTCAACTCTTCCAGACTAAGTGCAGGGCTGAGATCTTCGGTAATAATAAAAGAGAGTCGCGTCAGCGGGTTGAACCCTTTGCTACCAAAAGCCACCCCCTTCATGGTAGTGACCCCATTGGCTTGTAACCGCTCAATAGCTCGCCACTCATTACTGGCATCAACCACCGGTAACCGTAAGGTCAGCAGGTTTTTGACTATCTCACCCAGGGTGGTTCCCCGATGGATCTTGATAAAATAAGAGCCCTCTGCAAAGTTGAACTGCAGGGTCTTTCTGTCTGCTATCTGGCGATATACCGTACCTGTTAAGGAAAAAATCTCCTGAAAAGGATCCTTATGACGCCAGTGAGATAAAAAAGGCTCCTTTAATTTAATCATGACAATGATCCACAATAATATCCGCTGCTCTCTGCGCCAGGCTGTAGAGATCGATACGATTTGCGTAAGCAATGGCATTATCGGACCAGACCTGCAACCTTTCTTTGTTCGTTAATGCATCCAGTAAAGCGTTGTTCAACCTCTCCTGCTGAAAAGGTTCATCCAGCACTGTCCCGGCATTGGCACGACCAATATGAAACCCATAACCACAGATATC
>JBOFSC010000495.1:0-2226 GCA_051651345.1 Enterobacteriaceae bacterium | reverse complement strand
GTTCTGGCACGTTTTATGCCAATCATCCGTACCTATGCCCCTTTTGTGGCGGGTATCGGCCGGATGCGCTATCGCCAGTTCGCCTTCTATAATGTGACCGGGGCGCTGTTCTGGGTCTTGTTGTTTACCTATGCAGGTTATCTGTTTGGTAATCAGCCTTTTGTGCAGAAAAATCTTAAACTGTTGATCGTGGCAATTATTGTGTTGTCGATCATGCCGGCATTTGTCGAGTACTGGCGTCAAAAACGCCTGGCGGCACGACAGAACAGTTAAGTGACCGGTAATCTGGTACTGACATTGAATAGCTGCGCTATTTAGCATTTTTACCAGAGGAATATGGTTTTTAGCACCAGGAATCGGTAATGTGGTGAGTTGGTCAATATAAATAGTCTGTTCTGCTATGCGACGACGGGTAATAAAGGATTATCGAAATCCGCTGTGGAAGCAGGTAGAATGTTCTCTTTCAGTTAAAGATCTTGCCCGACAGTGGAGCAGGTTGCTCCTTCGGGTCAGACGGAAAGGTCATCGATGAGCTGGATCGAACGAATTCTTAACAAAAGTAATGTCACTCAGAATCGCAAAGCGAATATTCCTGAGGGGGTTTGGACAAAATGCGAAAGCTGTGGCCAGGTTCTGTACCGTGCTGAGCTGGAACGCAATCTCAATGTCTGTCCAAAATGCGATCACCATATGCGTATGTCTGCACGGGTCCGCCTGGGCACGTTTCTCGATGAAGGCAGCGGTGTGGAGCTGGGTAAAGAGCTTGAACCCAAAGATATGCTGAAATTCCGCGACAGTAAAAGATATCGGGATCGTCTGGTTGCCGCACAAAAAAGCACCGGAGAGAATGACGCGCTGGTAGTCATGCAGGGCACGCTGGCGGGTATGCCCGTGGTGGCGGTGGCATTTGAATTTGCTTTTATGGGCGGTTCCATGGCTTCGGTGGTGGGTAGCCGTTTTGTGCGTGCCGTTGAGCAGGCGCTGGCGGATGGCTCGCCCCTGATCTGCTTTTCCGCCAGTGGCGGTGCCCGGATGCAGGAAGCCCTTATTTCCCTGATGCAGATGGCGAAGACCAGTGCTGCGCTGGCCAAAATGCGTGAAAATGGCCTGCCCTATATTTCAGTGCTGACAGATCCGACCATGGGGGGCGTTTCCGCCAGTCTGGCGATGTTGGGTGATATCAATATTGCAGAGCCTAAAGCGTTGATCGGTTTTGCCGGACCCAGAGTTATCGAGCAGACGGTAAGGGAAAAGTTACCGCCCGGCTTTCAGCGCAGTGAGTTTCTACTCGATAAGGGTGCAGTTGATATGATTGTGCGCCGCCCGGAAATGCGCGAGCGGGTGGCCTGTCTGATAGCGAAACTGACCCGACAGCCTCAGCCACAACTGGCTGAGGAGACAGAACTGCTTATGGAAGAGATCAGTGATGAGTTCTCTCAGCCTGTTATAGACGCTGAGAGCAGTGTTAAATGATCTTTTTGCCAGTGGTATAAAATAGCCTCATGTCTGAATTCAACAAGCCTCAAGCCACGTCGCCATTGGCAGCGTGGCTTAATTATATTGAGCATATCCATACATCTGTAATGGAATTGGGCCTGGAAAGGGTGAGCATGGCCGCACAGCGCCTGGATCTGTTGCATCCTTCGGCCGTGGTGTTTACGGTGGCGGGTACCAATGGTAAAGGTACCACCTGCTGTACCCTGGAAGCGGTTTTGTTACAGGCGGGATATCGGGTGGGTGTTTATACCTCGCCCCATCTGTTTCGTTATACGGAGCGGGTGCGGGTGCAGGGGGCAGAACTGGCGGAAAGTGAACACAGCCAGGCTTTTGCCCAAATCGAACAGCTGCGGGGTGAGCTCTCTCTCACCTATTTTGAATATAGCCTGCTGTCGGCGCTGCTGCTGTTTCGCCAACAGGCCGTGGATGTGATTATCCTTGAAGTGGGCCTGGGGGGACGCCTGGATGCAACCAATATTATTGATGCCGATGTGGCGGTGATTACCACCATCGCGCTGGATCATACGTACTGGCTGGGCAATGATCGTGATGCCATAGGCCGGGAAAAAGCCGGAATTTTACGCGCCGGACGGCCCGCGATTTTTGGTGAACGTGATATGCCGGAGAGTATCGCTCAGGTTGCCCGGGAAAAAGGTGCTTCTCTCTATCGGCGCGGTGTGGAGTGGGAGTGGAGCCAGCAGGAGGACAGTTGGTCCCTCCAGGCGGCCG
>JBOFSC010000494.1:0-5931 GCA_051651345.1 Enterobacteriaceae bacterium | reverse complement strand
AACACTTTTTGCAGCAGCGCCAGAGTTTCCCGTACTGCAGTCACATGAGGAAAGGGACCGTAATACTCCCCTTTGCTTTTTTTGGCACCACGGTAGAGGCTAATACGCGGGTGTGTTTCCGCACTCAGATAGATAAAGGGATAAGATTTGTCATCACGCAACAGCACATTGTAGCGGGGCTGGTAGAGCTTAATATAGTTATGCTCCAGCAGCAGGGCTTCAGTTTCTGTATGGGTTATCGTGACATCAACATGGGCAATACTCCTGACCAGCGCTTCTGTCTTGCGGCTGGAAAGGTTCTTGCGAAAGTAACTGGCAAGACGCTTTTTCAGATCTTTGGCTTTGCCAACATAAAGCACCTCCCTGGTGACATCGTACATTCTGTACACACCAGGCTGGTGAGTCACGGTCTTTAAAAAAGAGTGAGCATCAAATACTTCATTTGTCGCCTGAGATTTTATCGGCATTAAATAATCCGTGCCTGATAGCCAGGTGGGTTAACTCCACATCCCCATTGATATTGAGTTTACTGAACATTCTGTAACGGTAGCTGTTGACTGTCTTGGGGCTGAGATTCAGTTGCTCTGAGATCTCATTCACTTTTTGCCCCTTGGTGATCATCAGCATAATTTGCAACTCTCGTTCAGACAAACAGCTGAAAGGGGTCTCTGCTTGCGGCTCCAGTTGACTCAAGGCCATCTGCTGCGCAATATCCGGCGCAATGTATCGCTGCCCTGCATGAACAGAGCGGATAGCATTGATCATTTCCTGTGGCGCGGCTCCTTTACTCAGATAGCCTGCAGCTCCGGCTTGCATCACTTTAGCCGGTAACGGATTCTCAGTATGAATTGTCAACATGATCACCCGGACATCAGGGCTGTAACGCAAAATTTTGCGCGTTGCTTCCAACCCTCCAATTCCAGGCATATTCATATCCATCAGAACCACATCAACACGGTTACTACGACACCACTTTACTGCATCTTCACCGCACTGGCATTCCCCAACAACTCTAATGCCTTTGATGTCTTCCAGAATGCGTCGTATCCCTGCGCGCACCAATTCATGGTCATCAACAAGAAGAACGCTAATCAACGAAAATTCTCCAATCAAAAGGAACAGCGCAACCATCTTCAAATTATCAGTAAGATGTTACTTTATTTTAGCTTACTCGCAGACGAATAGCATATTGGTTAATTATTTGTTATAAAAGCCAATCAGTAAGATTTTACACTGATTTCTTATTCTGCTGTCATTGTTTATGCTAGAAACTGTTAAGCTCTTGGCCAGTTTTACATAGACATATATGAAATTCAATAAAAAATCCGTCTGCCATAGCATATCACAAGAGTCGTATCCTGAATTTTAACAAGATCAATTAACTCTCCGGGCAAGAGATATTACAACCATTTCCATCTACTTAAGAGCAGATTGGCTGGCAAAAAGCACTATAGTGGGCACTTTTCCCACATTTTTGTACTGAACAATTTTCCGCACAATATAGGCAATATTTAAATATAGTGCTAATGTTCAGTATGCAGATAATAAAATTTAACATAATTTAAACGGATACTATAAGCGCCACATGGAAATCAGAATGATAAGTTCTGCTTTCTGATCAGGTCAGCGAACAATTATAGGAGTAGACGGGACAACACGCGAAAAAGTCAAGCTTCCTGGCGAGGTATTATGGATACGATAGTACAACATCCCTGGCGGGCACTGCTGCTGACAACCTTACCCTCAGAGGCGGTCTGCATGGCTCTGGCTGATGAGCATCCTCACTGGAAATACATCAATGAGGAGATGATCAAGCTAGGTTCTATGGCTCAGAATCAACTGGATATTGCTCAAATTCAAACCAGGGCTATCACACTGCTAGCCCATGAAACCAAGGACTGTCGCCTCTTCTCCTATCTGCTACAAACTCTGCAATATAATGGGATCCCGGCTAATTTGCTACTGGCACTTACTTTGCTGGCTGATTATGTCGATCACTTTTGGCATAATGCCTGGCCCGGCAACGCTATCCATAAAAGGCGGCTGACTCAGCAAATCCTCAAGCGCTTTGCAGAACATGCCAGCCATTTTGCCAGACAGGCCACATCCAGTGAGCAAGCTGAAGCACAATATCAGTTTTCCCGCCTGCAAATGAGATGGCGCCAAAGTGAGCCTAAGCTGGCCCAGGAGGTCAGCCAACTCAGTGTAAGCTATCAGCCTGCAGCCACTCAGCTTGATCTGCTCCATGAAGAGCCTGCGGAAGCTCAAGAGCCTCCCATGTCCCCTTCACTGTCCGTAAAAAGCCTGTCTGACAAGATATTAGCCAACAATACACCATCACCCGCTAGTGCGGTTGCAAACAATATCGTATCCAATAACATCGTGTTGCCACAGGATGCCGTCACCAATCCTACTGTCTGGCAAGATACCCTACTCAATATCGCTGAATTATTATGCGAGCAACATCCGGAGTTGCCAATTGGTTATCGTCTGCGACGCAATGCCATATGGAGTAGCATTAATTGTCCACCGCAGCCTCACATTGGCAAGAGTACAACACAGAACAGTCCGGCTGCTGAGCGTATCGCCACCTATTTCAACGCCCTCTCTTGTGCAGATCCACAGATCTGGTTGCAGCTTGAACAAAATCTGCGTTATTACCCCTATTGGTTCGATGGGCACTATCTTTCGGCGAAGATGGCACAAAAGCAGGGGCATACCCAGGTTGCAGAGGCTATTCGCAGTGAGTTACAACAGTTTATCGAGCGCCTGCCGACCTTACGTGAACTGGATTTTGCTGATGGAACACCCTTTTTGTCTACCACAACATCACACTGGCTGGCCGAGGCAACAGGGCGCTCCACGCAAGAGAGCAGCATCAACAAACAGCAGGATAAAATCTGGCGCTGTTACCATGAAAAAGGCCTGGAAGCCGCTTTACGCGCGGTTGAACAGCAGCAACTGGAGCAAAATGAACCCCGGGAACGCTTTTACAGCCAAATGCTTAGTGCCAGACTGCTGGAGCAAGCGGGTTTTCATACACTTGCTCAACAGCACTATCTCAATCTCTTGCTGGCAGGTAAGCAACTCGCTGTCACGGACTGGGAACCATCCCTTTTTCAGTCATTACAGCAGAAACTTCCTGACCGCGGTGAAGGCTAGCAATCTACTCTTCAGCAATACTTTTTATTGATCGCATTCGAAAACGTGCCAGCGCAAAGCGACGATTCATCCCTTTAGAAGGCGCCTTATCCAGCAGGCTGAAGATAACAATAAACAGACTCGACAGAATAAAACCCGGGATGATTTCATAGAGATTAAACAATTCATACTGTTTCCAGATAACCACTGTGACAGCACCGGCAATCATCCCCATTAATGCACCATTGCGAGTCATACGCGGCCAGATCACCGAAAACAGCACTACCGGACCAAAAGCGGCTCCAAAACCCGCCCAGGCGTAGCTGACCAACCCCAGTACCCTGTTTTCGGGATTGGCTGCCAGGGCAATAGCAATCAGGGCTATCAGTAAAACCATCAGACGTCCTACCCATACCAGCTCTTTCTGGCTGGCCTTTTTCCTGAAAAAGGCTTTGTAGAGATCTTCGGTCAGGGCACTGGAGCATACCAGTAACTGGCAACTTAATGTACTCATGATCGCAGCCAGAATGGCAGATAACAGGATTCCGGCCAGCCAGGGGTTAAACAGTATTTTAGCCAGTTCGATAAAGACCCGTTCGCTGTTATGGGTTACCGATGCAGCCTGAGAAGGGTTGACGCTAAAATATGCGATACCGAAGAAACCCACAGCAACAGCCCCGCCCAGACATAGAAACATCCAGGTGATACTGATGCGACGTGCTGAGCGAATAGTATGGTGAAACTCCGCAGCCATAAAACGCGCAAGGATATGGGGTTGACCAAAATACCCCAGTCCCCATCCCAGCAGAGAAATAATACTGATCAGGCTGAGATTATTAATTATATCGAGATTATTGGCATTGTGCTGCTGGATGGTCTCCAGCGTGATATCAAGGCTTCCAAGGGAAAAAATCACCGCCACCGGTGTCAGAATCAGAGCAAAAATCATCAGACTGGCCTGAATAGTATCAGTCCAACTGACCGCCAGAAATCCCCCCAAAAAGGTATAGAGGATGGTCGCCGCAGCGCCAGCCCAGAGTGCTGTCGCATAGGAAAAACCAAAGGTGCTCTCAAACAGACGCGCTCCTGCAACAATGCCAGAGGAGCAGTAGATAGTGAAAAAGAGCAGGATCACCAGAGCAGAGATCACCCTTAATACTTTACTGTGATCATCAAAACGACTGCTGAAATAATCAGGTAAGGTGAGTGCGTTATTATTAACCTCGGTATGGACCCGTAAACGGCCTGCAACCAGCTTCCAGTTTAACCACGCGCCTATCACCAGACCGATAGCAATCCAGCTCTCTGAAATGCCGGATAAGAAAACAGCCCCAGGCAACCCCATTAGTAACCAGCCACTCATATCTGAAGCGCCAGCTGATAATGCTGTGACCACACTCCCCAGGCGTCGGCCACCTAAAATATAGTCATCAAAGTTATTTGTCGCCCGATAACCCAACCACCCTATTAGTACCATCCCCATAATATAAATAATAAAAGTAACCAACATCGGCGAACTTGCAGTAGTCATACAACGTACTCACTTCTTTTAAACATAGGATCAACTATTCGGAAGAGGATATAACTACCTAAACAAAATATTTCTGGCAACTCTTTTCTCACTTTGACAAAGTATGTCCATGTATGTCAATAATGAGTGACTAAAAGGGAGATAAGTACCGTGTCATCTGAATTTATTGACTGGCAACAAACAGCAGCACAGGTCATTGCCTGGAGAAGGCAGTTACACCAGCACCCTGAACTCTCACATCAGGAACACTGGACAACACGATTTCTGTACCAACAACTGAGCGCCTTACCGGGTCTCGAGATCTTAAGACCGGCTAAAACGGGCCTCGTTGCCCGTCTCCGGGGCGGCAAACCGGGCAAAGTGATCGCATTTCGCGCCGATATCGATGCGCTGCCAGTGACAGAAGCCAACTCCAGCAGTTATATCTCGCAACAATCTGGCGTGATGCATGCCTGTGGCCATGATGCTCACAGTGCCATGTTGCTGGGTGCAGCCTCCATTCTGTCAACAATGCGTGAGCAACTGGCCGGTGAGGTGGTGTTTATCTTCCAGCGTGGTGAGGAGATGTCACCAGGCGGGGCCAAAGAGCTCGTCGATTCCGGTATTTTGCATGATGTCAGCCAATTTTTTGCGCTCCACCTACAGCCAGAGCTGGCAACAGGTATTATTCAGCTAAAACAGGGTATTGCCACAGCTAACAGAGACACTTTTCATATTATGGTGCATGGCAAAGGTGGCCACAGCTCCATGCCACATCAATGCATCGATACCACTATTGCAGCAGCCGAACTGGTTATCGCTCTGCAAAGTATTATCTCCAGAGAGATCGATCCCAGGGAAACTGCCGTGCTCTCCGTTTGCAGTCTGGTTTCTGGCGATGGCACAACCGCTCGTTTACCTGATAATGCTTTTATTTGCGGTACCACGCGCACTTATCTTCCCCAGATACGCACCTGGCTCAAGGAAGCGATAAAACGTGTCAGCCAATCTACGGCGGAGGCTCATCGATGTCGTGCCGACGTCTCTTTCGATCCCTGGGATTATTCTGCTATTGTCAATGATAAGGAACTCTGTTTACTGGCGGCAGAGGTCATACGCACAACATTGGGTACCGAATATCTGAATCTGACTGACAAACCCACTCTGGTAGGCGAAGATTTTTCAGAATATCAGGCTATCGCGCCGGTCTGTTTTGCCTGGCTTGGCGTTGCTCATTCGAATAATAATTCACTTCCATTGCATAGTGCTCGATTCAACCC
>JBOFSC010000493.1:0-4405 GCA_051651345.1 Enterobacteriaceae bacterium | reverse complement strand
TGACGGTTGGACGAATACCAACGATTTCCACTTCTTCACCGACTTTAACGATACCGCGCTCAACACGACCGGTTACCACAGTACCACGACCGGAGATGGAGAAAACGTCTTCGATAGGCAGCAGGAACGGACGGTCAATGGCACGCTCAGGCTCAGGGATATAGGTATCCAGAGCATTAGCCAGTTCAATGATCTTCTCTTCCCACTGAGCTTCGCCTTCCAGTGCTTTCAGGGCTGAACCACGGATAACCGGAGTGTCATCGCCAGGGAACTCGTACTGAGACAGCAGCTCACGCACCTCCATCTCAACCAGTTCCAGCAGCTCTTCGTCATCAACCATGTCACACTTGTTCAGGAACACGATGATGTAAGGTACGCCAACCTGACGCGCCAGCAGGATGTGCTCACGGGTCTGAGGCATCGGGCCATCAGTCGCTGCAACTACCAGAATAGCACCATCCATCTGGGCTGCACCGGTGATCATGTTCTTCACATAGTCGGCGTGTCCCGGGCAGTCTACGTGTGCGTAGTGACGGCTTGGGGTGTCGTACTCAACGTGAGAGGTGCTGATGGTGATACCACGAGCCTTCTCTTCCGGCGCATTGTCGATCTGGTCGTAACCACGGGCCTGACCGCCGTGCTTCTTAGCCAGTACATTAGTGATTGCCGCTGTCAGGGTTGTTTTACCATGGTCAACGTGACCGATAGTACCGACGTTAAGGTGCGGCTTTGAACGTTCAAATTTTTCTTTAGACACGACTCTATTCCTTACTTTTCACCCTCCTGTAACAGGAGGGCATACTTAATTAGTTAACCTGAAGCTATTTAGCTTTACGGGCTTCGATAATTGCAGTTGCAATGTTAGTCGGTGCTTCATTGTACTTCAGGAACTCCATGGAGTAAGAAGCGCGACCCTGAGTCTGAGAACGCAGGTCAGTTGCATAACCAAACATTTCAGACAGCGGTACCTGGGCACGGATAATCTTGGAAGTCACCGTGTCTTCCATACCTTCAACTATACCACGACGGCGGTTCAGGTCACCTATCACATCACCCATGTACTCTTCCGGCGTCTCTACTTCCACCTTCATAATAGGCTCAAGCAGAACAGGTTTTGCCTTCATGAAGCCTTCTTTAAAAGCCATGGATCCGGCAATTTTAAACGCCATCTCGGAGGAGTCAACATCGTGGTAGGAACCATCGTACACCGCAACGCGGACGTCAACGACGGGGTAACCTGCCAGAACACCGTTTTTCAACTGCTCCTGAATACCTTTATCCACTGCAGGGATGTACTCTTTCGGAATCACACCACCCACAATTTCATTCAGGAACTCATAGCCTTTACCACCCGGCTCCATCGGTTCGATACGCAGCCAAACATGACCAAACTGACCACGACCACCAGACTGACGTACAAACTTACCTTCCTGCTCAACGCTGCTGCGAATGGTTTCGCGGTAGGCCACCTGGGGTTTACCCACGTTAGCTTCTACCTTGAACTCACGACGCATACGGTCAACCAGAACATCCAGGTGCAGTTCACCCATACCGGCAATAATCGTCTGACCAGACTCTTCATCGGTACTGACGCGGAATGAGGGGTCTTCCTGTGCCAGACGGCCCAGTGCCATACCCATCTTCTCCTGGTCAACCTTGGTCTTCGGCTCAATGGCAACGGAGATTACCGGCTCTGGGAACTCCATACGCTCCAGAATAATCGGATTATTCAGGTCGCACAGGGTGTCTCCTGTGGTGACATCTTTAAGGCCGATAGCCGCTGCAATATCACCCGCACGAACTTCTTTGATCTCTTCACGCTTGTTGGCATGCATCTGTACGATACGACCAAAACGTTCACGCTTGTCTTTGATCGGGTTCAGTACGGTATCACCTGAATTCACGATACCAGAGTAGGCACGGAAGAAGGTCAGGTTACCAACAAACGGGTCAGTGGCGATTTTGAACGCCAGTGCAGAGAAAGGCTCATCATCGCTGGAGTGACGCTCAGCAGGCGTATCCTTACCATCCGGCAACATACCTTTGATGGATTCAACATCGGTCGGTGCAGGCAGATAGTCGATTACCGCATCCAGCATGGCCTGTACGCCCTTGTTTTTAAAGGCGGAGCCACAGGTTACCAGAATGATTTCGCTGGCCAGCACACGCTTACGCAGACCGAATTTGATCTCCTGCTCGGTCAGCTCTTCACCGCCCAGGTACTTGTCCATCAGCTCTTCAGAGGCTTCAGCGGCAGCTTCAACCATATTCTGGCGATGCTCTTGTGCCGGCTCCAGCAGTTCAGCCGGAATCTCTTCATAGGTAAAGGTAACGCCCTGATCGGCTTCGCTCCAGTTGATCGCCTTCATCTTCAGCAGGTCGACCACACCGGTAAACTTCTCTTCGGCACCGATCGGCAGTTGCAGAGGTACCGGATTGGCACCCAGACGGGCTTTCAGCTGCTCAACGACACGCAGGAAGTTGGCACCCATACGGTCCATCTTGTTAACGAAAGCGATGCGGGGAACCTTATATTTGTTCGCCTGACGCCAGACCGTTTCCGACTGGGGCTGTACACCGCCGACAGCACAGTAAACCATGACCGCGCCATCCAGCACGCGCATGGAGCGCTCTACTTCGATAGTAAAGTCAACGTGTCCCGGGGTGTCGATAATATTAATACGATACGGTTCATACTGCTTGGCCATACCGGTCCAGAAACAGGTGGTCGCAGCAGAGGTAATGGTAATTCCGCGCTCCTGTTCCTGCTCCATCCAGTCCATCGTGGCTGAACCTTCGTGGGTTTCACCAATTTTATGGTTTTTACCGGTATAGAACAGAATACGTTCGGTTGTTGTCGTTTTACCGGCATCTATGTGGGCACTGATACCTATGTTGCGGTAACGTGCGATGGGTGTTGTACGAGCCATTTTTTTCCTCGGTTGCTGGGGCGTTCTCAAGTATAAACCATGCGGGTCATCTTGTTGTAACCCGCATGGATACGGCTAAAGCGAGTAATAATTACCAGCGATAGTGTGCGAACGCCTTGTTAGCTTCGGCCATGCGATGTACATCTTCACGCTTCTTAACAGCAGAACCTTTGTTTTCTGCTGCATCAGAGAGTTCATTCGCAAGGCGCAGAGCCATTGACTTATCACCGCGTTTACGAGCAGCTTCAACGATCCAGCGCATCGCCAGTGCATTACGACGAACCGGACGTACTTCGACCGGAACCTGATAGGTCGATCCCCCCACCCGACGGGATTTAACCTCGACGGAAGGACGAACATTGTCCAGAGCTATTTCAAAAACTTCCAGATGATCTTTACCTGAACGCTGGGCCAGGGTCTCCAGCGCAGAGTAGACGATCGTTTCTGCGATAGACTTCTTACCATCTACCATCAGAATATTAACAAATTTAGCTAACAGCTCAGATCCGAACTTGGGATCTGGCAGAATTTTACGTTGACCAATGACGCGACGACGTGGCATGGCATTACTCCGTATACAATTTCAGGATTGTCCAAAACTCAAAGAGTTTAGTTTGACATTCAGATTAATAATGTTTGGCCTTACTTAACGGAGAACCATTAAGACTTGGGCTTCTTCACACCGTACTTGGAACGGCCTTGCTTGCGATCCTTAACACCGGAACAGTCAAGCGCACCGCGCACAGTGTGATAGCGCACACCCGGCAGATCCTTCACACGACCACCGCGGATCAGGATAACGGAGTGTTCCTGCAGGTTATGACCTTCTCCACCTATATAGGAAGAGACTTCAAAACCATTGGTCAGACGAACACGGCACACTTTACGCAGTGCAGAGTTCGGCTTCTTAGGGGTTGTTGTATAAACGCGGGTACATACGCCACGTTTTTGTGGGCAGGACTCCAGTGCCGGAACGTTACTTTTAGTAACTTTCAGGCTACGGGGCCGGCGAACCAACTGGTTAATTGTTGCCATTAAAAAAGCTCCTGGTTTTTCCTTCGTAAACACGTGATAACGCCCGATGCCCTGTAAAGGGGAACCGGGGGACGCAAAATTTTAGAGCTGTAACAGGAGAGTGTCAAGAAGTATACAGGTTTTAGGGGATAAACGAGCACAATACCCCGCAAATCGAGTAATTGAGGCGATAGTGAGCATACGCACAACACCATCATGATCATAATTTAACATGAAATAATTAGCTATTAATTATATTAATAATTGTTAACTTTACAATAAAGTAACTTTCGTTCAATTTACATAATAAATACTTACTGTATAATTATACGTAGGATCTTTAGGATCAACCAACTGATAACGATAGAAAAAATGACGTATTTTTAGAAAAAAGAGTGGAAAGTGTGCTGTGATCATGATCAAATGATCATTCGCCAAAACAACCAACACAACCACAGCAC
>JBOFSC010000492.1:0-4475 GCA_051651345.1 Enterobacteriaceae bacterium | reverse complement strand
AAAACAGTATCTCAAACAACAAGGGGTGGAAGTCCGTTTATGTTAACAGAGCAACAGCTTGAACAACTGGACTGGCAAAAAGTAGAGGGGCTGATGCCGGTTATCGTGCAACACGCCATTTCCGGTACTGTCCTGATGCTGGGCTATATGAATCAGGAGGCCCTGCAACTGACTCTGGACAGTGGCAAAGTCACCTTTTTCTCGCGTACGCAGCAGAAATTATGGACCAAAGGCGAAACTTCTGGTCACTTCCTGCAGATGCGACAGATCAGCATCGACTGCGATCAGGATACCCTGCTGATTCTGGCCTTACCCGAGGGGCCGACTTGCCATCTTGGCACTGAAAGCTGTTTCCCCCATCAGGGCAGTGATTTGGCTTTTCTGTACCAGTTAGAGCAGATTGTGGCAGAGCGTAAAGGGGCCAGTGCAGACAGCTCCTACACCGCCCATCTCTATGCCAGCGGTACTAAACGCATCGCACAAAAAGTGGGCGAAGAGGGAGTGGAAACAGCGCTGGCAGCTATGGCGGGTGATCGTGCAGAGCTGACCAACGAAAGTGCTGACCTGCTGTACCATCTGCTGGTGCTGCTGCAGGATCAGGGGTTGTCTCTGAGTGATGTGGTGCGGTGTTTGCAGCAAAGGCACTGATCCCTGTCAGGTGCATTATTCTTCAGAACGGGGTAAATGCACCTGCGCTATTCCGCTGTTTTTCTACTACACTGATTACTCAGGTAAACCCGTTTTACTGACCTGGCAGAGCAGTCAAGGGGTATGGATCTGCCTTTCACACACGCCTTAAAAGGGATAGGTTATGATTGGTAACTTAAAGATCTGGCTCCTGGCGGGCATTGCCAGCCTGCTACTGACCGCCTGCCACACGACACCGCAACACAGTCACTCGGGTTTCCTCGGCGATTACAGTCATATGAATGAAAGCTCTCTCGGTTCCGGGAAGGAAGCCATGCGTTGGGTCATGCCGGGCTTTCACTTGAGTGACTATGAGGGGATCTATTTTACCCCGCTTACCTGGTACCCTGTCGCTAAACCCAACAGTCGGGTTAACCAGGCCACGATAGATCGCACCCTCAACTACGCCAATAACCGAGTGATGGAAGCTTTGGCTGACCGCTTACCTTTAGTGCCTAAACCCATTGGCAACACACTGATCTTTAAAGGCGCCCTTACCGCTATCGGTGCCAAAAAAGAGGATGTTAACAGTTATGAGATGATCCCGGTGGCCAATATCCTGGCGAGTACCATGGTGCCGGTGACGCCACATAAACAGTACCCCACACTCTTTTTTGAAGGTGAGTTTGTCGATGCCGCCAGCGGAAAAGTGGTGGTGAAGACAGTTCGCAGAGGGTTTGGTAAATCCGTGAAAAATGATAATGCCCCCATTAATGCCAGTGAGCTGAAAAGTGCTATCGACGGTATGATGGGAGAGGTCACGATTTTCCGGTAAATCCCGGTCACTTGCTCCCGGCCCCACAAGACTCCCGGATCACCAGGGAGGGGGGCAGAATAATTTTTTTCACCGGTTCATCATTGCCCTGAATGCGCTCATACAGCAGTTCCCCAGCTTTGCGACCAATCTCACGGGCAGAGACTGACACCGTGGTCAGGGCAGGCTGAACCAGAGAGGTCTCCGTGATATCGTCAAAGCCGATCAGGGCAAACTCCTCTCCCGGACGGCGATTCATCTGCCGCAGGGCCTGCATCACCCCCAGGGCCACAATATCCTGATAACAGACCGCCGCCGTTAACTCCGGAAAAGTTTGCAGCAGCTGCCTTGCCGCTTTGGCTCCCGCACTCTGACTCGCCTCACAGCTGATAATCCAGTCGCTGCGTATCGCAATCCCCTGCTCCAGCAATTTGCTGCTATAGCCACCGATACGCTGCGCCCTTGTAGTGGAACCTGGCACTCCACCGATAAACGCGATATGACGATGTCCCAGTTGCAGCAGATGCTGAGTGGCCAGCGCCGTGCCCATAAAGTTGTCCGTGCCGACAAAATCAAAAGCGCTGTCATCCAGAGGACGCACCACCATAATGGTGGGAATATTGCGATGTTTCAGAGCCTCATAAAAGCAGGTCGGCGTCGCCCGTGCCGCACAGAGCACCATACCACTGGCGTTATGCTGCAACAGAGAATCGACAAACTTCTGCTGCCTGTGTACTGACTCTTCACTGTTGGCCAGAAACAGCATCAATTCATGGCGCTCCGCCTCCTGGCTCAACCCCGCTGTCATCTCAGCATAGAAAGGGTTGGTGATATCGTGCAGTAATAAGCCCACCTGATTGCTGCTGCGATTGCGTAAATTGGCCGCAGTCTGATTGTAGACATAACCCGACTGCTCGATTGCTGCCAGCACTCGCTGCCTGGTGCTCTCTGAAATACGCCCGCGATTACGCAGTACCATGGAGACCGTGGCCGTAGAAACCCCGGCTAAAGCGGCGACATCCGCCAGAGTGATGCTACCCATTTTCTTCCCTTTTTGTCAGCAGATAGCGCTAAGGTAAATCGATTAACCTTATTTGGAATAATTTCACTTAATTTTTATGATACAGATCACGTATTATTATTTTCTACACCGTTTTATCGCTATTTTATGAGGTTAATCTCGTTAACCTGGTTGCTTAACACAGGGTTAATCGATTAACCTTTTCCCTGTAATTCGTCACAAGGGAGCACTCATAAAATGTCGCAACAGCGCCGCAAATCTAACTATGATAAATATCCGGCAACCGTGGTCAGCGGGTACGAAAATCAGGCCTGGCATGGCTGGTCTGCCATTGTCTCACAGATTAAGCAACATCTCGCGCAACAGCAGAGGCCGCGCACCGTGCTGGTGATCGACTGCTATCATGGCGTCAATCTGCAGGAGTTACAACAGCAACTGATCAACAGCCTGCAACCGGTGTGTGTGATCGATGCCATACAGGCAAAACAGAGTGAGCAGCAGATCCATCAGATGATTGAGCGCAACCTCACCGATGATCGCATCTTTGGCGTGCTCACTTGCCAGCAACTGAATGAATTCTTTGTGCCACAGCAACTCGCACAGTTACAGGAGCAGGTAGAGCAGATTGACAGCGGACTGGTCATTGTCTTTGGCACCGGTGCCAGCCTGCTCCATCCGGGCGATATTCTGATTTATGCCGATATGCCGCGCTGGGAGATTCAGCAACGTTTCCGCCGTGGCGAACTGGGTAACTGGGGCACAGATAATGCCAGCGAGGATTTCCTGCGTCGCTATAAGCGCAGCTTCTTTGTGGAATGGCGGGTGCTGGATCGCCACAAGACTCCCCTGCTAAAACGGGCGGACTTCCTGCTGGACAGCACCGTTCCTGGCAAACCCAATATGATCAGCGGCGCCGCTCTGCACCATGCTTTACAGCAGACGGCCAGCCAGCCGTTTCGTGTCGTTCCCTTCTTCGACCCCGGAGTCTGGGGAGGGCAATGGATGAAGGAAAAGTTTGATCTTGACCCGGATACAGCCAACTACGCGTGGTGTTTTGACTGTGTGCCCGAGGAGAACAGCCTGTTGCTGCAGTTTGGCGCTGTCCGGGTCGAGATCCCCTCACAGGATCTGGTGCTGCTCTATCCAAGGGAGCTTTTGGGTGAGAAAAACCATGCCCGCTTTGGCAGCGACTTCCCCATTCGCTTCGACCTGCTCGATACCATGGGTGGTCAAAACCTCAGCCTGCAGGTACACCCGTTAACCAGCTATATTCAGCAAAACTTTGGTATGCACTATACCCAAGACGAGAGCTACTATCTGCTGGCCGCCAAACCAGATGCCAAAGTCTATCTCGGTACCAAAACCGGTACCGATCCCGACGCGATGCTACAGGATCTGGAGGCGGCACAGCGGGGTGACAAAGCCTTTGATGATGAGCGCTTTATCAACCAGTTTCCGGCCCGCGCCCACGACCATTTCCTGATCCCGGCAGGCACCGTACACTGTTCAGGCAGCGACTCCGTGGTACTGGAAATCAGCGCTACCCCCTATATTTTCACCTTTAAACTGTGGGACTGGGGACGCCTGGGGCTGGATGGCTTACCGCGCCCCATCCATCTGCAACATGGTCGCCATGTGATTCAGTGGGACTGGAATCGCGAGTGGGTAGAGCAGAATCTGATCAACCGCATTGACCCAATTCAGGAGGGCGATGGCTGGCATGAGGAGCGCACTGGCCTGCACGAGCGCGAGTTTATCGAAACCCGTCGCCACTGGTTTACCAAGCCGGTATTGCACCATACAGAGGGCAGAGTCAATGTCCTTAACCTGGTAGAGGGGCATGAAGCGATTATCGACAGTCCCGATGGCGCGTTTGAACCCTTTATCGTGCACTACGCCGAAACCTTTATTATTCCTGCCTCAGTGGGTGCCTATCGTATTGCCCCTTATGGTGCCAGTGAAGGCCAGAAGCTGGCGACGATCAAAGCCTGGGTGCGGGGCTAGGAGGAAGTA
>JBOFSC010000491.1:0-2161 GCA_051651345.1 Enterobacteriaceae bacterium | reverse complement strand
ATCAACCAGGTTACTCTCCACCAGAGGGCTGGACATAAACGCACTCACTTTAGCGTTAAATGCGATAGGCAGCGTTTGAGGATCATCTGATGCGGTACGTGACAGAGGCTGATGGACTTCGATATAGCGTTTGCCATCCGGCTCAACAGAGACCTTAATGGGCTCATTGATCACCTGCACACGGGTGCCTACCGGAATTTTACGAAACAGCGCTTCAATATCATCAGGACGTAATCTGATACAACCGGAACTGACCCGCATACCGATACCAAAGTCAGCATTGGTGCCGTGGATCAGATAGGTCCCGCCATGGGCCGCCAGACGCATGGCATATTGCCCCATAGGATTATCCGGGCCAGCAGGCCAGACAGCGGGGAGAATCGTCCCTTCTGCGGCATAGATTTTGCGGATATTGGCTGTCGGTGTCCAGGTGGGATTAGGGATCTTCTGGCTGACAGAAGTGGTCATCGTTGGGGTATTACGTCCCAGTTGACCAATCCCGATAGGATAGACGATCACTTTATTCTGCTTGGGCGGGAAATAATAGAGGCGCAACTCAGCCAGGTTAATGACAATTCCCTCCCGAGGCGTGTCTGGTAACAACATCTGCGCGGGAATCGTTAATATTGAACCCGCCTTGGGCAGGAAAGGATCGGTACCCGGATTGGCCTCCAGCATGGCAATCAGGCCAATTTTATTTTCTGCAGCAATGGTTTCCAGTGGTTCTCCATTATCGGGTACCGTAACAGTATAGTTATGACCAATCAGCCGACTATTGGCGGGGGGCAGTGTATACTCATTCATTGCCGCAAACACTGCACTACTTCCTGCCAGCAGGCCTATCAGCAACAGCCCACAATGCTTTAATACTCTCTTCATTCTTTATCCTACATCAACTTGGAATACGCAATATAACCTGCGCCTGAGGGGGATAGCCCACACCTGTCGGCATTTTACCCTTTTTGCTACAACAATCACATGGCTAAATATAGGGACACAGCCCACTTTACTCAATGTTTAATAATGTAAAGATCGCGGCTATACACTTTATTTTCCGGATTATGTGTTGGAAAACCCTTAACCCAGGGTTTTACCAGCCGGGCAGACATCATCTGATAAATGGGAGCGATGGGTGCCTGCTGACGGATAATTTCCTCCGCTTCATTATAGAGCTGGTTACGTTTACTCTCATCAATCTCATTACCAGCCTGTTGTAGTAGCTGATCATACTTTTCACTGTAAAAACGGGAAAAATTATTGGCATGAGTACGGGTGAGCACCGACAGAAAAGTAGAGGGCTCATTGTAGTCGCCAATCCATGAGGCGCGGATAACATCAAATTGACCGCTGTTGCGGCTGCCCAGATAAGCTTTCCACTCCTGATTAATCAGTTGGGTTTCCACCCCTAAGCTTTTCTTCCACATGGAACTGATATTGACAGCAATTCTTTGATTTCCCTCACTGTTATTATAAAGCAGAGAAATCTTGAGCGGATGTTGTTTGGAATAACCCGCCTGGGTCAGCAGCGCCCGTGCTTGCTGGTTTCTCTCCTGTTGCGTCATCGCTTCCCAGGGATTCGGCGCTGGTGTGAAACCGGCGGTGATCACCGGGGTAAAGTACCATGCCGGTTTCTCCCCCATGCCAACGATTTTATCTGCCACTATCTGCCTGTCGATGGCTAAAGAGAGCGCCTGTCTGACACGCACATCATTTAAGGGAGGACGCTGGGTATTGAAGGCATAATAGTAGGTGCCCAACTCAGGCTGCATAATGACTTGCCCCGGAATATCCTTTTTCAACTTCGCGTACAGCTCATTGGGAATATCCATCACGATATCGAAATCATTGGCCAAATAGCGCTGTATCGCGCTCCTTATCTGATTGGCCGGGACATAGGTCACTTTAGTCAGTACGGTGTTTTGATGATCCCAATACCAGGGATTAGGCCGCAAAGCCACTTTTTCATTGACGACCCGCTGCTCAAGTTGAAATGCGCCATTTCCCACCAAATGCGCGGGCCTGGTCCAGTCATTGCCATACTTTTGTACTGTTTTCTGTTGTACCGGAAACAGGGGAAAGTTAGTCAGAATATCGAGAAAATAGGGCGTCGGCTTCTTCAGGGTGATTTGCAATGTTTGCTTGTCCAGAGCTTTCACCCCAA
>JBOFSC010000490.1:0-5308 GCA_051651345.1 Enterobacteriaceae bacterium | reverse complement strand
CGCTCGTTCGCCCCAGTCACTTAGTCATCTAAGCTCAGGGGACTCACTCGCTAGCCACCTACCTGCAACTTGAAATACTTTGGGTATATATCTCGCCAGGATTAGTAGACCTGACGGCTGCTGCGACGCAGATAAATGACCCAGTAAGTTAAGCCGACCATTAAACCGCCGCCGATAATATTACCTATCGTCACCGGGATTAAATTATCGACGATCATATTGCTCACCGTCAGGTTAGCAAACTCGGCCGGGGTGGCATTTATCGACTGCCAGAATCCGTCAGCAGCAAAAGTCTTGATAACGATACCCATGGGGATCATAAACATATTGGCGATGCTGTGCTCAAAGCCACAGGCAACAAACATGGCGACGGGCAAAATCATGACGAACATTTTGTCCATCAGGCTGCGGCCAGAGTAACTCATCCATACGGCCAGGCACACCATCAGATTGGCCAGAATGCCCAGACACACCGCTTCGATAAAGGTGTGGTCCAGCTTGTGGCTGGCGATTTGCAGCACATTCAGCCCCCAGAGTCCGTTAGCGGCGGTATGCTGGCCGGCAAACCAGATCAGGGCGACAAAAAACAGCGCTCCCAGCAGGTTGCCCAGGTAGACAGTGGTCCAGTTACGCGCCAACTGGCGCCAGGTAATTCGTCCACTGGCTTTGGCGATAACGATCAATACCGTGGAGGTAAATAGATCGGCACCGCAGACGACAACCAGCATCAGGCCAAGGGAAAAGCAGATGCCGCCTATCAGCTTGCCCAAACCATAAGGCACGCCCGCACTGCCTGTGGTGACAGTGATATAGAAGACAAAAGCGATAGAAATAAAGACACCTGCGGTGATCGCCAGATAGAAGGTGGTCAGCGTCTGTTTGGTGGCTTTGTATACACCAGCATCTTCGGCCACTTTGGCCATGGCTGGTGGTAGCAATAGATCAAAAGGAGAGTCGGCTTTCACACTAATCTTCGTTTTAAAAGGTTAAAGATTATCAATAAAACACCCATATATAGTACCAAAGGAGTATACCTGAAAATTTGATTCAGATCATGCTGTATAAATGTCCACCTGCGGGTGTTTCTGGTAATGTCTTTATAATCAATTAGTAAAGGCGGTAAATATATTTTAAAGATTAAAATTTTTTGATAACAGAACAGTAATGCTGTTAAATTGTATCGTCATTGTTGATTTTGTTTTAATAATAAAGGGTGTTTTTCACATCTTATTTTTCATTATTACGCTCTGTATCGCTACAGTGCTTTTTATGACAGGGATTGCAGTACGGCGGTGGTGGTGATAAAACCAAAGCGTGAACCAACAGATGCACATTGAGTGAGGAAATAATGAGTCAGGTGTTTAATTTCAGCGCTGGCCCTGCCATGCTGCCAACAGAGGTGTTGGCTGAGGTGCAGCAAGAGTTGTGCAATTGGCAGGATTTGGGGACCTCGGTGATGGAGGTCAGCCATCGTGGCAAAGAATTTATGGAGATGGCCGCTGGGGCTGAAGCGGATTTACGTGACTTGCTGGCTATTCCCGAACAGTACAGTGTCCTGTTTTGCCAGGGTGGGGCACGTGGACAATTCGCCGCCGTTCCCTTAAATCTGCTGGCCGGACAGCACAAGGCAGATTATATCAACAGTGGTTACTGGGCGAACAGTGCCTGTAAAGAGGCGCAGAAGTATTGCGATCCGCAGTTATTTGATGCCAGGGAGTTGCGTGATGGCAAACGGGCCATTAAACCCATGTCTCAGTGGCAACTGACCGCCGATTCCGCTTATGTGCACTATTGCCCGAATGAGACTATCGAAGGTGTTGCTATCGATGAAGCCCCGGAATTTGTCGGCAGAACGGTGGTGGCAGACTTTTCATCAACCCTGCTTTCCCGCCCACTGGATGTCAGCCGCTTTGGTGTGATCTATGCGGGGGCTCAGAAAAATATTGGTCCGGCGGGGCTGACTTTGGTGATCGTCCGTAAGGATCTGCTGGGGCGAGCTCGTCGGGAGTTACCTTCCGTGCTGGATTATCAGGTGCTGGACAGCCAGAACTCGCTCTATAATACGCCGCCCACCTTTGCCTGGTATCTCTCCGGCAAGGTCTTTAAATGGCTGAAAAAGAGTGGCGGGTTGGCAGGAATGGCGCAGCGTAATCAGGCCAAGGCAGAGCATCTGTACCACTATATCGATCAGAGTGATTTCTATCGTAATGATGTGCATGAGGATAATCGCTCCTGGATGAATGTGCCCTTTACACTGGCCGATCCGGCGCTGGATCCGCTGTTTTTAGCGGAGGCCACGGCAGCGGGTCTGCATGCCTTAAAAGGTCATAAAGCGGTAGGGGGGATGCGGGCTTCTATTTATAATGCGATGCCACTGGCAGGTGTGACAGCACTGACGACTTTTATGACAGATTTCGTGAAAAGGCATGGATAAATCAATGGATAATGCAGTAACGTTACAGCCTGTTGACCATATTGCAGGAGAGATCAATTTACCGGGTTCCAAGAGCGTGTCTAACCGGGCCTTGCTGATGGCAGCCCTGGCGCAGGGCACAACCCGGCTGACCAATCTGCTGGACAGTGACGATGTGCGCTATATGCTGGCGGCGTTGCAAACCATAGGGGTGCCGATGCGCCTCTCCGCCGACAAACGAGAGTGTGAAGTGCAGGGTATGAATGGCCCTTTACCGTTACAGGAGATCTATACCCTATTTCTCGGCAATGCTGGCACGGCAGTTCGTCCGTTGACGGCGGCATTTAGCCTGAGCCAGGGGGAGGTGGTGCTGACGGGTGAACCCCGTATGCTTGAGCGCCCAATTGGTCATCTGGTAGATGCATTGCGTCAGGGAGGTGCTGAAATCCACTATCTGCAGCAGGAAGGCTACCCTCCCTTGCGGATTTGTGGCGGTTTCCGGGGGGGAAATATCTCAGTTGAGGGCTCTGTCTCCAGCCAGTTTCTGACCGCTGTGCTGATAGCCGCTCCCCTGGCACAACAGGACACCTGCATTGAGATCAAGGGGGAACTGGTCTCCAAACCCTATATTGAGATCACTTTGCAGATGATGCGTGCTTTCGGTATTGAGGTGACACACGATAACTACCGCACTTTTACCATTGCGGGTCGGCAAAGTTACCGCTCTCCCGGCACCTGGCTGGTGGAGGGGGATGCCTCCTCGGCTTCCTATTTCCTCGCGGCGGCGGCGATCAAAGGGGGCACAGTACGGGTCACGGGTATCGGTCGCAACAGTATGCAGGGGGATATCCATTTTGCCACGGTGCTGGAGCGTATGGGTGCCGGCATTATTTGGGGTGATAATTTTATCGAATGTACCCGTGGCACCTTAACAGGCATTGATATGGATATGAATCATATCCCCGATGCCGCCATGACCATTGCCACCACCGCGCTGTTTGCTGAGGGAGAGACGGTGATCCGCAATATTTATAACTGGCGGGTTAAGGAGACGGATCGCCTGGCTGCGATGGCAACGGAGCTGCGTAAAGTGGGGGCGATGGTAGAGGAGGGGGAGGATTTTATCCGTATTGTGCCGCCAGCGAAGCTAAAACATGTCGCGATAGAGACCTATAATGATCACCGTATGGCGATGTGTTTTTCACTGGTCGCGCTGTCTGATACGTCCGTCACTATCCTGGATCCGGGATGTACAGCCAAAACCTTCCCGGATTATTTTGCCCAATTTGCCCGTTTGGCGCAGTGCAGGGAATCCACTTAAGCGCTCTAAATCTCCCCTTGTGACACCGGTGGACGAGGGGCGATTAGCAGCGATAGTCATTTTTATTGATGCCATACTTTTTCATGCGCAAATAGAGCTTTTTACGTGGGATCTGTAAATAGGTCGCCACATCGTTGATCTTACCCTGATGAATACTCATGGCCTCGATAATAATACTGCGCTCGTAATTTTCTATGCGCCAGTCTAAAGGTGGATGGTCAGTGCCCTGGGACAGGGGTGTCAGGTTATTGCTGAAAGGCATAATCCCTACGGCATACAGTTCAGCGGCATTGATCACTTCGTGGATATTGCCGTACCAGGGTTGTGCCACCAGGTTTTTGATAAATGCAGTGGTTAATTTCGGCAGAGGTTTGTTTAAGCGATGGCAGGCCTGCTGCAAATAGTAGTTAAACAGAATATCAATATCTCCGGGCCGTTTACACAGAGGCAGACACTCATGGTGGGTCAGGGAGAAGTGGTAGTAGAGCTCAGGTAGTAACTGCCGCTGGGCAGCCAATTTTGCCGGTGCCGAACGGCTGATAGCGACTAAACGGAACGGCGACCGCTGCATCGAAATATGGTGTACCAGTTGTTGCTGATCACGCTGGCTCAGATACTCGATATTCTTGATCACCATAGTGCCACCCTGAACGGCGGCGAGATCCTTGTCCAGGGTCACAGTCCCTTCTTGTACCAATTCCCGTTGCAGGAAAGGGCCTTCGGCACGCAGACCTATTTTATGCAGATAACGGGCCGCCAGGCTGCGGCCACACCCCGGCTCACCAGAAAAAAAGACCGGTACATCAATTTCAGCTAATTTTTGTAAAGTATCACGAAACTGGTTGATCCACGGGCTGGAGCCAATCAGATGTTCATTTAACAGGGCATTTTGCCAGCAACGACGCGCTATCAGGGCACTGCGATACTGCAGTGCGTTCTGGATCCGTTCCAGCAATAGTAACGGTTGTATGGGCTTTCCAGATATTCAAAAGCGCCTTTCTTGACCGCCTCGACTGCTGTAGCAATAGTGCCGTGGCCGGTGATCAGCAGAACGGGCAACTGTCGGTCTTTTTTCAGTAAAATTTCCATCAGTTGCAAGCCGGAGAGTGAGGGCATACAGACATCACAGATCACGACGCCCGGCCAGTTAGGCGGCAATAAATCCGGCACCTTATGGGGATCATTGCAGCGGTAAATCTCATATCCTGCTTGCTGTAATAACATACTGTAAGCATCCAGTATATCCAGATCATCATCGATAAGTAGAATCTTATGTTGTTCACTCAACATGTGGCGCTTTCCTGAATTGCAATATCACCATTGCATTATGCTGCAGTGTGGAGGCGAGCAATAGTTCACCAGAAAATTTATCCATAATGGTATTACTAATAGACAGACCCATTCCCATATGGGTTGTTTTACTGCTACTAAAAGGTTGTCATATGTAGGTACTTAAGCTCATAACACATTGATGTACCTTTAATTCATTACAGGGTAAATACTAAGACCTAACGATAGCAACATACTTTTCTGATCTCGCCTGGGATGAGCTCGTTGACCATGAGTCGCAAAAA
>JBOFSC010000489.1:0-10136 GCA_051651345.1 Enterobacteriaceae bacterium | reverse complement strand
CAGGATCTGGACCGAACCGAACTGTTTCTGGTAGAGGGAGATTCTGCTGGCGGCTCTGCCAAACAGGCTCGCGACCGAGTCTATCAGGCCATTATGCCTCTGCGCGGTAAAATTCTTAACACCTGGGAAGTCTCCTCCGATGAGGTGCTGGGTTCTCAGGAGGTACACGATATTTCGGTAGCGATCGGTATCGACCCGGACAGCGAAGATCTGAGTCAGCTACGCTACGGCAAAGTGTGTATTCTGGCGGATGCGGATTCTGACGGTCTGCATATTGCCACCCTGCTGTGTGCCCTCTTTGTACGTCATTTCCGCCCCATGGTGGAGGCCGGACATGTGTTTGTTGCCATGCCGCCGCTGTACCGTATCGATCTGGGCAAAGAGGTGTTCTATGCGCTGGATGATGAAGAGAAAGAGGGCATCCTGGAGCAACTTAAACGCAAAAAGGGCAAACCCAATGTCCAGCGCTTCAAGGGCCTGGGGGAGATGAATCCCCTGCAGTTACGGGAAACCACCATGGATCCGAATACCCGGCGCCTGGTACAACTGACGCTGGAGAGCAGCGAACAGACCATGGCCCTGATGGATATGCTGCTGGCCAAGAAGCGCTCGGAAGACAGGCGCAACTGGCTGCAGGAGAAGGGTAATCTGATCGATATCGCCGTTTAATACACGGCCGTTTAATAGACAAAGGGTTGATGGCCGTAGCCAGTAAGGGGAAGTAACGAATGCGTGACGAAACGCAAGATGACGAAATTGAACGTTTACCTCTGGGGCATTTCACTGAAAATGCTTATCTCAACTACTCCATGTACGTCATCATGGATCGTGCGTTGCCGTTTATTGGTGACGGGCTTAAACCGGTACAGCGCCGCATCGTCTATGCCATGTCTGAGCTGGGCCTGAGTGCCGGTGCCAAATATAAAAAGTCGGCGCGCACCGTGGGGGATGTGCTGGGTAAGTATCATCCCCATGGCGACAGCGCCTGCTATGAGGCCATGGTACTGATGGCCCAGCCTTTCTCCTATCGCTATCCGCTGGTGGATGGACAGGGCAACTGGGGGGCACCGGATGATCCCAAATCCTTTGCCGCGATGCGTTATACCGAATCGCGCCTCTCTGCCTACGCCTCCCTGTTGTTAAGTGAATTGGGTCAGGGAACGGCGGATTTTATCGCCAACTTTGATGGCACGCTGGACGAACCCAAATCACTGCCTGCCCGTCTGCCTAATATTCTGCTCAATGGTTCCACCGGGATTGCCGTCGGTAGGGCGACAGATATTCCGCCCCATAATTTGCGGGAAATCACTCAGGCGGCGATAACGGTGCTGGAAAATCCCAAAGCGACTTTGGATGATCTCCTGGAGCATGTTCAGGGCCCTGATTTCCCCACAGAAGCGGAGATCATCACCCCGCGGGAGGAGATTCGCAAAATCTATCAGAGCGGTCGCGGTTCTGTGCGTATGCGGGCCGTATGGCGTAAGGAAGAGGGCGAGATCATTATCACGGCGTTGCCCCATCAGGTTTCCGGTGCCAAAGTGCTGGAGCAAATTGCCAGCCAAATGCGGGCCAAAAAACTACCGCTGGTGGAGGATCTGCGTGACGAGTCAGATCATGAAAATCCGACTCGTCTGGTGGTGGTGCCCCGTTCTAACCGGGTCGATGCTGAACAGTTAATGAACCATCTGTTTGTGACCACGGACCTGGAGAAGAGCTACCGCATCAATATGAACATGATCGGGCTCGATAACCGGCCAATGGTAAAAGGGCTACTACAGATCCTGCAGGAGTGGTTGCAGTATCGTCGGGAGACCGTGCGCAGACGTCTGAATTATCGTCTGGATAAGGTACTGCGCCGCCTGCATGTGCTGGAAGGTCTGCTGGTTGCTTTTCTCAATATCGATGAAGTCATTGCTATCATTCGCCATGAGGATGAGCCTAAACCCGCGCTGATGGCACGTTTTGCTTTAAGTGAAACCCAGGCGGAAGCCATTCTGGAATTGAAACTGCGCCATCTGGCGAAACTGGAAGAGGTTAAGATCCGCGGCGAACAGGATGAACTGAGTAAAGAGCGTGATCAGCTCCAGGCTCTCTTAGCCTCAGAGCGGAAGCTGAGCACCCTGATCAAAAAAGAGCTGACGGCAGACAGTGAGCAATATGGCGATGCCCGCCGCTCTCCTCTGATGGAGCGTGGCGAGGCGAAAGCGATCAGCGAGCAGGAGTTTATTCCCACAGAGCCGATCACGATTATTTTGTCAGAGATGGGCTGGGTGCGCAGTGCCAAAGGCCATGATATCGATCCCGAAGGGCTTAACTATCGGGCCGGAGATGCCTTCCGCGCGGCAGCGAAAGGCAAGACCAATCAGCCGGTGGTGTTTTTAGACTCAACCGGCCGCAGCTATACCGTCGATCCCCTGAGTCTGCCCTCAGCACGCGGCCAGGGTGAACCGTTAACGGGTAAACTGACCTTGCCCCCTGGTGCCACCATGGAGCATGTGCTGACAGGGCAGGAGCAACAAAAATGGTTGATGGCCTCTGATGCCGGTTATGGTTTTATCTGTACCTTTGAGGATCTGCTGAGCCGCAACCGCGCGGGTAAGGCACTGATCACTCTGCCGGAAAATGCCACTGTTCTGGCACCGGTGGAAATAGAGAACGAGGAGAGCCTGCTACTGGCGATTACTCTGGCGGGCAGAGTGCTGCTGTTCCCGGTGAAGGATCTGCCGCAACTGGCAAAAGGCAAGGGCAATAAGATTATCTCTATTACTGCAGCGCAGGCCGCCAGTGGTGAGGATCATCTGCGCTATCTGGGTCTGCTGCCGGAAAACGCCTCAGTGACCCTCTATGTGGGCAAACGTAAGCTGACATTACATCCGCAGGATCTACAGAAATTCCGTGGTGAGCGTGGTCGTAAGGGAAGTCGTCTGCCGCGTGGATTGCAGCGTATCGATAAGATTGAGATTGCTACGCCTGAAGGGTCATAAACTCCCTCCCAAGGCAAGGCATAGGTATCTACACAAAAAGGGGAGCTGGTTAATTCCCCTCCACGGAGGGGAATTAAGGAGCCCCTCCCCCATCACAAAGATGTGTAGATACCTATGCTGGCAAGGGGAGGGGCAAAATCCTCTACTGCTTACTCCCTTCCGCTTCTTTCAACAGCGCAGCGTACAGATCCTGACGGATTTGCTGACAAACCCTGGCGATATTCGCCTGGTGCACGCTGTCCATCACTGCGGTAATATCCGCAGGCAGGGTGGGGCGTAGCAACAAATAGCGGGTGGCACGATTGACATTATCGTCCAGCTCAGCTTTATTGGCCTGATAAACGGAGCCATTCAGTTTGCCTAGTGAGGTGAGCTCATCCTGACACTGCTGGAAATTCTTACCGTAGAAATTTTTCTGCTGCTCGTTCATATCAAGAAACGAAGCAGCCTGCACAGATGCTGTAGCCAGAGCCATACCAGCAGCGATGAGCGTAAAAAAGGTTTTCAAAGCGCTCTCCAGAAGTCTTATCCTGTAAAATAGACGCATATCATCGTCGGTATATGTCGTCAAGCTCGGGTATGATAAATGACACCCCTTGTGACAAGCAATCTTTATTTTACACTTTGTTACGCTAAGGGTACTCATTCTTTTTTATCTCAACGAGGTGTAAAAAGCCCTCTGGCCTGCAACGTCTCCGCCAGATGCGTAAATGCCTGCCACCCATCAGCGGGGCAGCTCTCTTGTACCAGTTTGAGCTCTTTTTCATATTCTAATAGCTGCCCGGCCAGGGCTTGTGGTTCTACTTTACCCGCATCGAGTAAACTGACTAACATCTTTTCGACGTTATTGAGAGCAAACACATTACCTGTTGCGGCCCAGTGCACCAGAGAGTGGATAAAGAGCACAGCCTGAGTGGGGTTGTCAGGGAGCGATGTAATATAATTCAACAGTTGAAGTATCTGTTCACCGCTCAGCACATCCTGTTGTACCAACATAGTCAGAGAGGTTAAGTACGTTTGCAATAGTGCCTGGGCAGACTCGGCGACCTGCGGGTCAGGGGATTTAGCCTGCAGGCATATTTCCTCCAGGAAGGAACATGTCATCTCAGTGTGGGTATTCACCGTATCTGATGCCTGCAGCAGGGTGAAAAATGACTGGCGATTCAAGCGTCCTGCCGCGAGCACTGGTTCGATAAGTGACAGATAACGACTGGCCGCTGCAGTATCTCCTCTTGCCAACTGTGTAACCAGTAAGGAATGCCCATCAGGTTGTCGCGCCAGTAACATTTTGCTTAACATAGTACTATCCATCGCGGAACCTGCCTGCCACAGCCGTTGGGCAACCTGTTCACCCGGCTCTGTCTCCATTTGTTGCACCAACTCCTGCATAAAGTTCTCTGGCACTGGGGCTGGCGGCTCAAAGAGTCCATGTGCTTTCATGGTGTCCATCAGCGTGTTAAAGGCTGCAGTCCCCATTTGCAGGTTTTTTGTATTGATATAATTCGATCCCGCTGATGGATGCGCTGTCCTTTGTTTGAGCTCCTCTTCATACTGCTTCATTAATGTGGCTAATGCGGGTTTATCTGTTTTCCACCCGCCAGTAATCAGTGTGGTTAACAGCTCCTGAATAGTCTCAAGGGCGAAGGTATTGCCTCTTGTGGCCCAGTTCGCAAGACGCGAGACAGGATATCTTCCTCCCGGATAATCTGAAGAGTGCAATAAACTGCAAACCTGCTGATCACTAAAGATATTTTTCTGATACAAATCCGCCAGAGTGGTGCAATAAGCGGTTAGCAGAGATTTAGCCGCATCAATGTTCTCCGGCTCGGGGGAGGTGTTATCCCACACGGAACCATAAAAAACCGCTGCTGCCATCTCACCCAGATAATAAGTTATTCCATCGTCCTCCTTACGTAATAACTGCAATAATTGTTCGCGAGTTAAATATCCTTGCTGCACCCAGCAGGTGAGATACTGAGCCAGGGTTGTGAAGGCTGCCGCACTACCGACAGGACGCAGGCGTATCAGATTGCGTAAGGCATATTGGCGATAACTGTCATCGCCGAGAGCGCTTTGGTTTTTATAATCCTTCCCATCCGCCTGTATCAGCGGGATCAGGTGCTTGTTGGTGAGTTCACCGCGGATAAGCATCTGTTCTATAATGGACATATAATGGTCAATTTTTACCCCATCTGCTTTGCGCATCCATGTATTGAGCACAGGTTGTCCAGAGTCGTCACGTGCCAGTAACATTTCAATGAGTTGGGCGTCATTGATGCCGCTGTGGATCGCATGACTTAATAACTGGGCAATGCGTCCGGGGGACACAACGTCATCAAGTTGCATATAGTGCTGCAGAAGGTGAGGGTAATCGCTAAACAGGGAGTGATGGGCCTGATAAAGCGTGCTGAGCAGGGATATTGCCTTTTCATCTGTTATTGTGTGATCTTCAACAATTATTTTACTGATATGCAGGCGCAGTTCGGTATTCTGGTGACAAGCCTGTTTGAGTTGGTCAATATTACTGAGTAAATATGCTTTGTTATTGAATCGCTCTGTTTTTTCCAGAAACAGAATAAGGTTGTTATCGGCTGTTAACCAATTCAGAGGGATTTGTGCCAACCGGGCACCGGATTCTTCTCTTATGACGTGTTCCAAAAGGGCCGTAACCTGTCTGGCGGGTAAGGTGCCTGAATCTATCCACTCTCTCATGGGCGAATTGCACAGATAGTCCACGCTGAGCGGTTCAATTTGGTCGTTACAGGTAGCCCATGCCAGTTGATAATGATAGTGCATCAAAGTGACAGGCATATGATATTCATCTTGCCATGCGGCAATCTTCACAGGTTGTATTTCCCTGTCTACAATACCGGCATCGAGCAAACTTTCGAGCATATTCAGGGTCAGCAGGCTGAGATCCTCGCATAGTAAACTCATATCCTGTTCGTCCTCATCCGGAACGATTAAACATTTTTCGCTGATTTTGTGACCATATTTTTTCTGTACTTCCAGTAAAGCAAACCGCACCAGGGCAGCTTCCGGGGAGGTGAATTTTCCTGCGGGCGGCATCTTACCGGCAAACAGATGGGTGATAAACAGTTGCTGACACTTGACAGCCAGTTGTTTAGCCAGCAGAACCGGGGTTAACTGTGACTCAATTCTCTCTTTGCAGGCGTCGATATGGTGATGTTCGATATGTTCTGACGTGTTGTCTGGTATGTGGCGTAAACCGAACTCAGTTTGCAGTGAATTATGTAACCCGGAGATATAGTGCACTTCATTGCTATCATATCGCTTATGATATGCAAAATGCTCCTGGACATATTGGTGGATAATAGTGTCAATGAGCTCCTCTTTGAGCAGATTAGCTGCATTGCTGATATCACCCGTACTAAATACCAGCCGATCAAGGGCATGGGTCATTTTTCCCACAGAGCCTCCTGCGCAGACCCGCATTCCTTCCGCCAGCTCCTGAATCACATCCACCCGTTGTGCCAGCGTCAATGGCAGATACTCGTCTGCCAGTAAGCGGATAAAGTTATCCAGAATACGCTTGGCTTCGCCATAGATTACAGCAGCAGAATCCGCATAGTAATCGCTATTAAACAGCCGGTTACTGAAGAGATTGAGATTCTCTTTGACTATTTCTGCCTGCGTCAGGGAGCCATGCTGAGTGGCATACTCTTCAAGCAGTTGCAGATGTTGTGTACATTGCTGCTTAAAAATCGCAAAATCTGCATGCGCTTTGAATTCATCGGCAGTTTGATATTTTCCCTGTGTCGGACGGAAGGAGATCATGGCTTGCGACTGCGCATCGCTGCTTTCCTCTGATCGCATTATTTGTGGTGAAACAGGCGCAGAACTCAAGAAAGAATTGCTCAAGCCAGGGATTTTTATCATAGACCTACTCTATTATTTGTCGACCGGGATAAAATCGTAAACAGGACACTAATAAAATAAAAAATATTGTTATTATTCATTATATTAAGATGGACGGAGTCGATCCGGTAACGCAATATCTTAAGTATATCCAAGGGCATGGAATCTGCTTTTGGCAAACGTAACAAAATATGAGTCTGAAAAGGGGTTTTCACCGCATGATATAGCGCATTGTGCGAGGAGAATCACTGATTCCAGAGTGTAAGGATTGGGCTCAACCTGAATTATGATACAATCACGAATTGCGGCAAAAAAAGACCATGGGTTATCCGGACAGGAAAATGATAAAAGGCTTGATATAGCTAATGAAAAGGACCAATTTTTTACGCAGCCTGGGGCTGCATCTCTCATTTCTGCTGGGGGCAATGCTACCTCTGCTGGCATTGGCAGCAGGGCAGGCAAAAGAGAATCATAACGACTTTGATTTGGGTATAGGCATTCACTCAACCCAATCCAGGGAACTCATCGGTATTACCCCTGCCCCCGTCAAACCGAAAACCAGGCCCGAGCGCACTGGCAGCGCTGCAGAGTTGTCATTGCTAAGAGCACAACTGCTCGCAGTGACTTCTGCGCTCGAGAGTGAGCGTAAAACTAATGACCAGTTACGTCAGCAGCTGAAGCAAAAGTTAACCGAAGCTGAGCAAAAACTGCAATCCGGACAGGAAGAGCGCTCGGCGTTGACCAAAGAGATGCAGCAAACTCAGGAACAGAGGCAAAAACAGAAACAACAGTTAGCGGGTGCACAGGACAAGGTACAACAGTTGCAGAATCAATTGACGGAGCTGCAAACCGCGCTGAAGCAGGAGCAGGGCGTGCGAGAAAAATTACAGCGGGAACACGATGCGTTAACTAAAGAGAAAGCACAGAACACAGACAGTGTGCAGAAACAGAGTGCAGAACTGGTCAGTGCCCGGGATAATCTGCAGCAATTACAAAGCAAACTGACGGAGTTGCAGACACAGTTGACGCAGGAACTGAAAACCCGCCGCCAGGCAGAGCAGGAGCGGGATGCGGCCCGACAGAGCACTCAACAGGATGCCACACAGAAAGAGCAACAACTGTTGCAGTTACAGCACCAGTTGCAGGAGCAGCAGTTAGCTCGCGAAACGGTCGAAAAACAGCGTGATGAGTTGCTGCAAAACCGGCAACAGAGCAAAACGGATCAACAGCAGCTTGCCGCTTTGCTGGAGCAGCTAACGGCAGCCAAAAGTCAGTACGATAAGCTAAAGATTGAAAAACAACAGCTCCAGGAAGAACTGGAACAGCGGCTGGCGGCCACAGAGAAACAATTGGCTGCAGAGCGTGATGGCAAACAGAAACAGGGTGATCAGCAGCAGACAGAATATCTGGCGTTGGTAAAGGAGAAGGACTCTTTACAGCAGCAGGTCAGTAAACTGCAGGGTGAATTGAACAATGAGCAGGCAGCCAGCAAGACATTGAATCAACAGTTGGCTGATACCAGTCAGTTACTGCGTGATGAACAAGCGGTGCGCAGTAAAACAGAAAATGAGCTCAATACCCGTAAACAGCAGGCAGAGCAGACAGAACAGCAACTGGAGCAACTGAAAAACGCCCAGGGCAAGAGTGATAAAACGAGCAAAAAACGGGATCTCAGCTCTGATCTGTCGAAGAAAGCCTATGCCAGCGGTGCGGTATTTGCTCAGCAGCTGGAAACCATTATGGAGCAGCAACGTAATCTGAATATTAAGCTGGATCCCGTCCTGATTGTGGCCGGTATCGAAGATGCCTTTAATAAAAAGCTGCAACTGACCAGCAAACAGATAGAACAGACGATGGACAGCTTTGATAAGCAGGTACAGACTGTCGTGGAAACGACAACCGCAAAAGCGGCTGCAGAGGGTAGGACACAGGGGGACAAGTTCCGTAAAGAGTTTGCCTCTAAACCCGGTGTGAAGAAAATGGCTTCCGGGGCTCTCTATTTGATCGAAAATAAAGGCAGTGGCCCGACGGCCAAAGATAATGATCTGGTGCAGGTCCGGCTGGTAGGTAGCCTGCCCGATGGACGGGTGTTTAACAGTTCCCTGGAGCAGGGGGAAGATCTGGTATTTCCGTTAACTGATGTTTTACCGGCACTGCGTGACGGTATCAAAATGATCAGCAAGGGTGGCAAGATGCGCCTGGTATTACCCCCTGAACTGGCTTACGGCGAGGAGGGTTTTCCCCCCGCTATTTTACCGTATTCAACCTTGATTTATGATATCGAGTTGAATGATGTGCAAGCGCAAAAAGCCGCTAAATAAAAAATACAGCCGCCATCATGGCGGCTGAAAGATAACAGGATAACGTCACCTATGTATGACCTGGTAACAAAAAACTATCAGCCCGTGATACGTGTACGCAAGATGGCCGTGATGATGATGGTGAGCTTTCTGCTGCTGGGCTGTAACAGCCTGGAGCGCAGTAAAAAAGGCAAAGAGTCATCCTTTTCGACGCCAGGTATGCTGGGAGATCTGCAGACTAATCTTCTGCAAACCAATGACCAGGCGAGACAAGGCCAGGCAGAGGGACAAGTTGGCCTGGGCAAAATCTACTGGGGAGCGCGTTATTACCAGGATGCCCTCGCCTGGTTCCATAAAGCGGCTTTGCAGGGCAATGCGGAAGCAAAATATCGTATTGGCTATGCCTATTATACCGGGCTGGGCGTAGAGCGGAATCTGGACAGTGCCAGACAGTGGTATCAGCAGGCGAGTGAAGCGGGAAGTACACAGGCACGGGATGCTCAGGCCCTGCTGGAGAGCTCACAAGATGCCAGTGGCGTGGTTTACCCATCTGAAACGGTGTTAGCTGATCCGGCCCAGGCCAGAGCAGAGTGGGAGCACGCCGCTCTGGCAGCAGAAGAGGAGCAAAAGCAAATAGCGCCTCCGGTTGTCCGTAAGCCAGTGGTAGCCCGTAAGAGCGCTCCGGCTAAACGTAAAGCGCATACGGCAAAGAAAGTGAGTCAGCCTGTCGCACAATCTGCCAGGGCAGAGAAACCTGCTGCCGTGACTCAACCAGAGGTTGTTACGACACCGCCAGTTCCTGCTGTCGATATTGCGGCACTGAAACAACAGGCTGAGCAGGGAGACGTTCAGGCACAGCTGGCGCTGTCAATCCTCTACTTTGAAGGTAAAGAGGTAGACAAAGATCTGCCCCAGGCCGTCAAGTGGGGCACCATGGCGGCAGAGGCCGGTAACAGTATTGCGCAAAATAATC
>JBOFSC010000488.1:0-3084 GCA_051651345.1 Enterobacteriaceae bacterium | reverse complement strand
CCCACTCACCCACCTGTTGTAACCACCTGGGCAGATTACTTTTGCTGTAACTCTTTTTGCTGATATCCGAATCGCTGAGCAAGGGATGCAGCTCCTCTGCGGCCTGGCACCACGCCACTTTCACCCGGTTAATCCGCGCGATAATCTGCTGGTGGCGCTCCTGCAAGCTCTCCTCGCCGGTAGAGTGCAATAACACTGGCATTTCACCCTGCAGATAAGGTGTCAGCTCACTTAACAGCGCCCAGGGACCACTCCACTCTTTACTGATCACCCTGGCGATATCCAGCGGTAACGGATAGCAGTGGCGGCGCCAGAAATCTGCGCACGCCTGGCGCCGCAAAGGGGTTTCATCCTGTATTAATTTTTGACTAAACAGCACCCCGGATTCAAACGCATTCTGATTGAGCATGCGCTGACAAAAGCCGTGAATGGTATAGATGGACGCCTCATCCATCTGCCGCTCTGCCGCCAGCAGGACTTCTGCCGCCACTGGCAGATCAGGGATCTCCTCCAGCAAAGCCTGTAGCAGAGGCTGCCCACTGCTGCCCCGCAGACAGGCTAAACGCAATGCGTGAATATTACTGCGAATACGGCCACGCAACTCTTCGGTAGCCGCTTCGGTAAAGGTTACCACCAGGATCTCTTCCACCGTCAACAGGCGACCGAAGCCGTTTTCTCCGCCCAAACCCAGTAACAGACGCAGATAGAGCCCAGCGATGGTAAAGGTTTTACCGGTACCCGCCGAGGCTTCTATCAGACGCGCCCCACGCAGGGGCTGCGTCAATACATCGAGAGGCTGAGCCTGTGGCATCAGCGCACGATCTCCACCGGCAGACGTTGTTGTAAGGTGGAGGCATTGGGCACCTGAGACCAGCCAGCAGGGGTAATATAACCACTTTGTGCCGCCTCTTTACCGATAACCTGTGATAACAGCGTCAACCCCTGTGGCTTTATCACAGCCGCCTGGTAGAAACGCAACAGATCCGCCTGATTCACCTTGCCCAGTTGTTCGATCAGCTGGCTACGATGGTCAAAATTCACATTACCTCTGGCAAAATCGGGCAGCAGACGCTGTACTTCTTCATCCAGGGTTTGTGGCCGCTCCTGCAACTGGGTGATCAAGGCCTGTTTATAGCGGTTAAACTCCTCCTCTCCCATCTGCTGTAGCTGTTTTTCCAGCAGGGGAAAGAAAGCCTGGTAACGATGAAACAGGTAGGCAGGTGAGCGATTACTGCTCTGGAGCAGGAAGCAGATCCCCCACTGACGCCCGACATTGGCCGAGAAAGCAAACACCGCATAACCCAGTTGCTCTTTGCTGCGCAGTTGATCATAAAACAGGGGTTGTGCTATCTGTTCCAGCAGGTTGCTGTAGGCCATACCGGCAATCTCGTTATAGCCAAGCGGCAGATAGAGTGCCGCCAGAGCCGCGTCGGTAGAGCTACCACGCTGATAAAATGTCCCCTGGAAAGGATCTTTCACAATGACATTCTGACCATGCCACAGTTGCCCCCCTGACGCCCCTGACTGCAGCTTTAATTTCTCTGCCAGCGCCTTGACCTCAACCACACTCATATTGCCCACCACCAGTAGCTCCGGTGTGGCTTTCTGAAACAGCTGGTCGCGGTAATCGAGCAGATCTTTTAACGTGATCTGCGCCAGTTGCTCCCGCCGGGCCTGACGCTCGGTGTAAGGAACATAGGAGAGAGACTGGACAGGCTGCATCGCCAGTTCAAATGCCTTGCCCTGCTCTGCCGCATCCAGCTTTTCCTGATACCAGGATTTCGCCTGCTGCAACTGCTGCTCCGTCGGGGTAAAGTGACGATATCCCTCCACCATGGCACTGAGCAAAGTCGGCAGATGCTGGGTAAAACCACTGGCAGAGAAGCGCAGACCATTGCTGGCACCGGTGGAGAAATTAATACCTCCCACCGAAGCCTGATAGCTCAATTGATCCAGTGACACCCCCGCCAGATAGTCCAGCAAGGCAAACTCCACCTGCTGCCGGGCATTTTGCTGGGCATAAGGGGTGCGCAGGGCAAACTCAATATCCGCTTTAGGGTCATCAGCAAAGTAGTTGCTGGGCATGTAATAGACCCGCAAATCCGGTCGATCCAGCACTATCTCTGGTTTCTTGACATTCGACTCTGTCTCCTCCAGGGAGAAGTCCGTGGGAATATAGGGATTCAATGCGGGCAGATTCAGCACCTCCCCTTTTGCCAGTTGCTGCCATAAAGCGAAGCGTTTGACAGGGATCTTCTCCACTTCATAGGGGGCGTTAACGAAATAGGCCACCTTGTTATGAGGTTCATTGGGGCTGATAAACCAGATACGCGCCTGCTCTGGTGTCATCTGCTGTAAACGCTGCTCTATGGCTGCAGGATCATACTGATCCGCCAGATAGGGGGCATCCAGCACATACTGATAAGGCACGCGGATCATCATATCCACCAGCCACTCAATATAATTCATATCGCGGGTAATGGAGGGATAACGGAAATCCAGCGCCAGCACCTTGGCTATCTCATCAAAATAGCGCTTATCCACCCCTTTGGTGCGCAGCAGATCGATATAGTTAAACACGGCACCGATCACCCGATCCCGCTGCTCCATCCCCTTATCCGTGAGGGAGATAGAGATAACAAACACGCCACCATTACGATTCTGCATGGGATCGGCACCCGCATTGACCCCATCTGCCAGACCCTGTTTTTGCAGCCAGTTGGCAAGGGTATTGTGACTGCGGTTACCCAGCAAATAGGAGATATAGGTATCGGTTTTACTGCGAAATGCCTGGCTGTTGTTAGCGATACGGAACTCGATATTCAGGGTTCTTTGTGGCTGTGCCGGAACATAATGAATAATCAGACCGGTCTGTTTATCCGTCACCGCAGGCACCGTGATCTCCGGCACTTCTGCCTTACGGTTAGCAATACGGCCAAAGCTGTTTACCGCCATCTCTGATAATTCCGGGAAGGAGTGATTACCATAGATCACCCCAACCATCAGATTGGCAGAATAGTACTGCTGATAAAAATGGGTCAGGGCATCATGCAGATTGCTCTTTGGCTTATCGCTCAGGGTTTG
>JBOFSC010000487.1:0-1555 GCA_051651345.1 Enterobacteriaceae bacterium | reverse complement strand
GGGATCACTCGATGTACCGGGAAACGGTCAGCCAGGTAACCTCCCACCACAAACAGTGCGGTGGCGAAAATAGAGTTGATACTCAGTAATGTCCCTATCTCGGCATGGGACAGCCCCATATACTCCTGCATCGGCACATAAAATGCGTCTTTTAAGTTGGCCAGTTTATAGATGGTGCCACCACCCAGCACCAGAATGATAAATTTGAACCACTTCATTTTAGTTTGATTGTTCATCATCTTCTCTCCTGTACCACATCACTGCTCAGGGCACACTGTGCAAGGGTGCGCAACTGTACCAACAGATGACGGACATAACGTATCTGGTTAATCGCCCACTGTGGCTCTTCATCCAGCATACGTGCCATGGTAAATCCTTCGGGTAGCCCTGTTTCACTCATGGTGCGGTAGGGAATAAAGGGATCGTCCGCTTCGTTCTGTGAGCGGAACATCGGGGCATAGTAGTGATTTTCCTGCTCCAGGATAAACGCGATCACTTGGGGCTGTTGCTCACCCAGCATCAGCAGTTCAAACAGCATGCGTGCTCCCGGTAGATCATCTTCCGGGCTGCCCTGCAGTACGCCATAATGACCAAATCCGCCCTCCTGCGGCAGAATACGTACCCCTTTCATATGCACCTGGCGAATAAAAGGCGCAAGTCGACGCAGGGCCATCATCGGTTGCTCGCAGGCATTGATCATATTGCCGAAATCAAACAGCATGGACAGGCGTGGATGGTTCGCTTCTCCCAGCAGGGTGGCGATTTCATCACTGTTCAACTCTTCATGCTGTTCAAAATAGAAATAGAGGTCATAGCGCTCTGCCAGTTCGATCAGGTAGCGTAAATCTTGTCTGATAATGTCCATCACCTGAGACAACGTACCTTCATAGCGGGAGTAGACCCGAATATGCTGGACGCCCATCACCCGGGCAATATGCACCACCTGATCGACATCCGCTTTCAGGGTGCTGCTGATCTCCAGATGCAGGGGAATTCCCCTTTTACTGGCATGAGCCGCCACATCACGCAGTTGATCGTCACTCATTTGGCTGAGGCTGCGCTCTTCGCCATCCAGCAGGTGAATCGCCAGGCCATCCAGTTCATGGCGCCAGGCGAAATCAATCATATCTACAGGACGAAATTGTCCATGGGTAAAGTTCATTAAATGGGTATAGGCATGGGCAAACAGACGAACCTGATCGAGACGGGACAACAGATGTCGTGCCAGTTCAGGCGTCAGTTGCGGAATTTTCTTTTTTTCTTCTGCCGGTAAATTGGTTGCCAGTAGCGCGGAAAAATGGTGCTGTAAACTCTGCATGGTGTTCCCCCCTTAGTGCAGTAATTTGAGCTGAGCCCATTACAGCACTAAATTGGACTTATTTTTATAGCCATTATAAAACTATGCCTATAACCACTTATCGCCTCTGTTCAGAGGGCGTCAGGGGGTGAGAACCCTGGCCATCCGGCTGACGGCGGTGGGGATCTCCTGTTCCGGGGTGCCGGCAAACCCCAGCAGAAGTGCCGGAGGCATTCGACGTGCAATACAGTAATCACT
>JBOFSC010000486.1:0-1838 GCA_051651345.1 Enterobacteriaceae bacterium | reverse complement strand
GCCTTCCCAGACCCGGAACAGATACATCGGGTCCTGCAGAAACAGGGGAAAGTTGTAGAACAGCACATATCCCAGACGGCCACCGAGAAATACCCCCACGAAACCTGCATACAGCAGAGTTTCCACCTGATCCTTATTCCAGGGCACCTCCGGCCTGCTGGTACGTCGTTTGGCCAACCATAAGGCAAAAACAAACCCCACCAGATACATAAGTCCATACCAGTGCAGTGAGATCACGCCGATTTTAAAAATAACAGGATCAAAGTCAGGGAACGTAAAATAGGTACTGTGATTCATTGAGGTTCCAGATTTCATGTTTCAGGTTTCAGGTTTCAGGTTTCAGGTTTCAGGTTTCAGAGACATATAGTAATGGAGAGTATGTGATCATCCAACCGACCTTGATAAATTTAAACCGCCAGGGTGCTCATACCCGCACGCACCAGGCCACTCAGGCCGCGTTGTTCCATAAAATCAATCACCCTCTTGCGTGCGGTTGCCACAAAAGGCTCCTGAAAAACTTGTTTGCTGAGTATCTCTAACTCTTGCAGATCAAAACGGCGCAGCAGATATTTGATCCGTGCCACGTTACGGCTGTTCATACTGAGGCTGCGGTAGCCCATGCCGATCAGCAGCAGGACGCTTATGGGATCGCCAGCCATCTCACCACACAGACTCACCGGTAAATTCACCAGTCCGGCCGCCTGAATAATGTGCTGTAAACCATGCAGCACTGCCGGATGTAACCCGTCATAGAGCGCAGCGACCCGGGTATTGTTGCGATCTACGGCCAGCAGATACTGTGTCAGATCATTGGATCCCACGGAGATAAAATCCACCCTGCCGGGCAGATGATCTATCAGAAACAGCATGCTGGGCACCTCCAGCATAATGCCCAGAGGCGGCCTGACAACAGGCTGTTGCAGCATCTCGCACACCTCGTTCCAGGCTCGGTCCAGCAGGGTTCTGGCACTGTCGATCTCCTCCACAGAGGTGACCATCGGCAGCAAAATTTGTAAATTGCCGGTATCCGCGTGGGCGCGCAACATCGCCCGCACCTGAGCCATAAACAGATCCGGCTGATCCAGGGTAATACGAATACCCCGCCAGCCCAGGCTGGGGTTCTCTTCATTAAGTGGCATATAGGGCAGTTGCTTGTCCGCACCGATATCCAGGGTACGCAGGGTCACCGGCCGATCCGGAAACAGCGTCAGCATCTCCCGGTAGTGGATGACCTGCTCCTCTTCTGAGGGGAAACCACTTTGCAGCATAAAGGGCAGTTCCGTACGATAGAGGCCGACACCATCAACCTGAGCATTGAGTAGCTGCTCATGCTCCATACTCAGTCCAGCATTAAGCAAAATCGTAATTCGCTCTCCGCTGCTGAGCAGCGCGGGTTGATCGATATCATCTTCCGCCAGCCGGGTCAGTTGCTGTTCCTGATTAACACGACGCTGATACTCACGTACCAGGATCGGTTCCGGGTCCACCAGCAACTCACCACTATGACCATCGACGATCAACAAGCGCTGGTGCAACAGTGAAGGCAGAATATCGACCCCCATCACCATGGGAATCCCCAGTGCCCTGACCATGATCGCCGCATGGGAGTTGGCCGCCCCTTCACGTACCACCACACCCACCAGGCGCTCTTGCGGTAACTCCGCCAGCAGAGTGGCGGTCAGTTCATCCGCCACCAGAATAAAGCGTTCCGGCCAACTGGAGGGGCCTGAAATCGTGTCATCGAGATGGAACAGCAGGCGTTGCCCCAGAGTGCGCATATCCACAGCACGCTCACGCAAATAGGGATCGCTGAGGCGGGCAAACTGCTCTACAAAACG
>JBOFSC010000485.1:0-2839 GCA_051651345.1 Enterobacteriaceae bacterium | reverse complement strand
TGATTGACTCAAAATTAATCACTATGATTTATAATGTATCAAACTTAATCAGCCGCGCCGTCCACATCAAGTCTCCACAAGAGGTTCAACATGACATCAGCCACCAAAGTATTGACAGCGCACGTGCCACTTTTGCTGGCCGACCAGGTAGATCAGATAGCGGCCCGCCTTGTACGCTCGCGCGGCTGGATCATAAAGCAGGCACTTTCTGCCTGGATCGCTCAGGAAGAGGAGCGTGACCGCCTGACCCGGGAAGCACTGGCTGACGTAGATGCCAGCCATGTGATCGATCACCAGGCCGTGCAAGCATGGGCAGAGAGTCTGAGCACTGACCAACCACTACCGATACCGCGCTGATGGAACTGAAGTGGACCAGCAAGGCACTTTCTGACCTTGCACGCTTATATGAATTCCTGGCTCCGGTAAACCAGCCTGCCGCCGCCCGGACAGTGCAGGCACTGACCAAGAGCCCGACCCTTCTGCTGACTCATCCCCGTATCGGTGAGCAACTTTTCCAGTTCGAACCGCGTGAGGTACGGCGAATTCTGGTCGGGGAGTACGAAGTTCGCTACGAAATTCAGGAGTTGATGATCTATGTGCTGCGATTATGGCATACCCGAGAAAACCGCTAACTTTACCAACCATTAACCTCCCGATTAACAATTTTCAATATATTGTTTATTAACAGAAGTTTTATATTTTGTTGATCTAAATCAATTCAGTTTCCTGGCTAACACCGTATTCTTTCGACCTATATAACTATAATAGCTGAATCCTGTCAGCCTCATTAATCCGGATACCCGCTAAGGAAATGCGAATGAAGAGACACTCTCCTCCCCCTGGCATCAACCGCCGCCAATTCCTGCAGACTTCCTCCATTGCCGCTGCTGCTGCTTCTGTTCCTCTGCCTTTCCGCACTCAGGCTGCTACCGCTCAGACCAACCCTGTTCCGACTCAGGAACAGGTCAGCTACAGTGCCTGTCTGGTAAACTGTGGCAGCCGCTGTCCGCTGAAAGTGCATGTGCGCGATGATGTGATCACCCATATTGCCAGTGAAACCCGATTCGATGACAGCCAGTTTGGTCAGCATCAAATCCGTCCCTGTCTGCGGGGTCGCTCGATCCGCTGGAAAACCTACAACCCGGATCGCCTCAAGTATCCTATGCTGCGGACCGGTAAACGGGGTGAAGGTAAATTCAAACGCATCAGTTGGGATCAGGCCACCACAATTATCGCCGACAAGCTGAAGCAGACCATCGAGCGCCACGGCAATGAGGCTATCTACTACCAGTATGGTTCCGGCTCCACCGGGGCCAATTTACAGGGACGCAACGCCTGTAAACGTCTGCTCAACCTGCTGGGGGGCTTTCTGGATCAGCACGGCACCTACTCCACGGCGCAGATCAATACCGTGATGCCCTATGTCTATGGCAGCCTGCAGGAATCCATGCTGTCAGAGATTAAAAATGCCGACCTGGTGCTGATGTTTGGCCATAACCTGGCGGAAACCCGCATGTCCGGCGGCGGACAGTTTTATGAAACCCTGGAAGCCCTGAAACAGAGCCAGGCGCGGGTAATCATTATCGATCCCCGCCGTACCGATAGCGTGATCACCCTGGGGGCAGAGTGGATCCCTATTTGCCCTGGCACCGATGCGGCACTGGTGGCGGCGCTGGGTTATGTGCTGATTCAGGAAGGCTTAACCGATGAGGCTTTCCTGCGCGATTACTGTATCGGCTGGGATAGCAGCACGCTGCCAGAATCCGCGCCCGATAACGCCTCTTACAAAGATTATATTCTGGGTAATGGCCCCGATGGCATTGCGAAAACCCCGCAGTGGGCCAGTGATATCACCGGTATCGATGCCACGCGCATTGTGCAACTGGCGCGGCAAGTCGCCAATGCCCGTGCGGCTTGGATCTCACAGGGTTGGGGCCTGCAGCGCACCGCCAATGGCGAGCAAGCCTCCCGGGCCGTGATGATGCTGCCGTTAATGACCGGCCATATCGGTAAACCCGGCACCAATACCGGTGCCTGGGGCGGCAATATCCGCTACAGCGTACCGAGTTTCTCCCTGCCCAATCCGGTTAAAACCGCCATTCCCTGCTTCCTGTGGACCGAAGCCATTGTGCGCGGTACGGACATGACGGCACAAAATGCCCATGTTAAAGGGCGTGATCGCCTGGTGAGCAATATCAAGTTGTTATGGAGCTACGCCAGCAATGTGATCGGCAATCAGCACTCGGATCTCAACCGCACCCATCAAATCCTGCAGGATGAATCCCTGTGCGAATTTATTCTGGTGTGGGATAACCATATGACCGCTTCCGCCAAATATGCCGACCTGCTGCTGCCGGATGTCAGTTGGGTGGAGTCCGATGATCTGATCGATAACTCCTATGCCAGCGGTGCCTACCACTACGTCACCCGTATGCAGAGCGCCATCAAACCCCTGTGGGAGTGTCGCCCCTCTTACGATGTCCTGGCCGAGATCGCCGGTAAACTGGGTATTGGCGAAGCCTATACCGAAGGGCGCAGCCAACAGCAATGGATTGAGCACTGCTATAACCAGATGCGCGATAAAAAACCTGAGCTGCCGCCCTTTGCCGACACGGATGGCATGGGGGTGGTCGACCGGGTTCTGGCAGACAGCGGTGCCCATATCGCCCTACAGGATTATCGACAAAACCCCCAGGAGAATCCGCTGAAAACGCTCTCAGGCAAGATTGAAATCTACTCGGAAGCGCTGGCACAGCTCTCCTCTACATGGCAACTGCCGGAGGGAGATCGCATCACCGCCGTGGCAGAGTACTGCCCGACTCGCGAAGGGGTCAGCGAT